>PUOM01000145.1 GCA_003552795.1 Halomonas sp.
CACCGAGGCGCCCTGTTCGGCGCCCGTGGCCAGATGGCGGAAGCCGGCGAACAGCTCGCGGCCCAGGCCCACATGATGCGAGGCCAGCTGCGGCTCGCTCGCCTCGCGCGCGGCCCAGTCCTGGGGGGAGAGCTTGACCTCGAGGGTGCCGGCGTCGGCGTCCAGGCGGATGATGTCGCCGTCCCTGAGCCTGGCCAGGGGGCCGCCGCCCAGGGCCTCCGGCGTCATGTGGATGGCCGCCGGCACCTTGCCGGAGGCGCCGGACATGCGCCCGTCGGTGACCAGCGCCACCTTGAAACCGCGGTCCTGGAGCACGCCGAGATAGGGGGTGAGCTTGTGCAGCTCCGGCATGCCGTTGGCCTTGGGGCCCTGGTAGCGCACCACCACGATGAGGTCGCGATCCAGCTCGCCGGCCTCGAAGGCCGCCTTGAGGGCGTTCTGGTCCTCGAAGATCCGCGCAGGGGCCTCGACGACGCGGTGCGCCTCAGTCACCGCCGAGACCTTGATCACGCCGCGACCCAGATTGCCGTCCAGCACGGTGAGGCCGCCGGTAGGGGCGAAGGGCTCGCTCACGCCGCGCAGCACGTCCCGGTCGAGGCTCTCGGTGGGGCCCTCGCGCCAGGTCAGCTTGCCCCCCTCGATGAAGGGCTCCCGGGTGTAGGCGGTCAGGTCGCTGCCGAACACCGTGGGGATGTCGCCATGGATCAGCCCGGCGCCCAGCAGCTCGCGAATCAGCAGGCTCATGCCGCCGGCGGCATGGAAGTGGTTCACGTCGGCCTGGCCGTTGGGGTAGATGCGGGTCAGGCTCGGCACCACCGCGGAGAGGTCGGTGAAGTCGTCCCAGGTGATGGTCAGCCCCGCGGCGGCGGCCATGGCCACCAGGTGCAGGGTGTGGTTGGTGGAGCCGCCGGAGGCGAGCAGGCCGACCATGGCGTTGACGATGGCGCGCTCGTCGACCTGCCGGTAGAAGGGGCGGTAGTCGCCGCCGGCCTCGGTGTTGCGGATCGCCTGCTCGGCGGCGTGGCGGGTCAGCGCCTCGCGCAGCGGCGTGCCCGGGTTGACGAAGGAGGCGCCGGGCAGGTGCAGGCCCATCATCTCCATCATCAGCTGGTTGGAGTTGGCGGTGCCGTAGAAGGTGCAGGTGCCCGGGCTGTGGTAGGAGGCGGACTCCGCCTCGAGCAGCTCGTCACGTCCCACTTTGCCCTCGGCATGGAGCTGGCGGATGCGCGCCTTCTCCCGGTTGGGCAGGCCGCTCTCCATGGGACCGGCGGGCACGAAGAGCGCCGGCAGATGGCCGAAGCGCGCCGCGCCGATAAACAGCCCCGGGACGATCTTGTCGCAGACGCCCAGGTAGAGGGCGGCGTCGAACATGTTATGGGAGAGCGCCACGGCGGTGGCCATGGCGATCACCTCCCGGGAGAAGAGCGACAGCTCCATGCCCGGCTGGCCCTGGGTGACGCCGTCGCACATGGCCGGCACGCCGCCGGCGAACTGGGCGGTGGAGCCCAGGGCCCGGGCGGCGGCCTTGATGGTCTCCGGATAGGTCTCGAGGGGCTGATGGGCCGAGAGCATGTCGTTGTAGGCGGAGACGATCCCCAGGTTGGCCGAGTTCATGAGCTTGAGGCGGTCCTTGTCCTCGGCGCCGCAGGCGGCGAAGCCGTGGGCCAGGTTGCCGCAGGAGAGCTCGCCGCGATGCACGCCGCGCCGGTGCTGGTCCTCCATGCGCGCCGCGTAGAGAGCGCGGCGCTCGGCTGAGCGCTCGCGGATGCGGCGGGTGACGTCGGCAATGGTGGCGTTAAGCGTGGTCATGATGCGTCTCCTTGGGCGAAAGGCATGCGCGAAGCGGCTGCGGCGACAGGCCCCGAGCGATATGCGGCCTGTCGCCGCTGTGTCATGCAATGTCAGTGCCGACTAGAGCCCCAGCAGCTTAAGCAGCCAGCGGCGGTAGGGCGGGTTGAGCAGTCCCACGCCGCTGCGCCGCGCCTGGGTGAAGACGGCGCGCTCGTGGCTGAAGCGCAGGAAGCCCGCCTCGCCATGGTAGGCGCCCATGCCGCTCTCGCCCACGCCGCCGAAGGGCAGGGCGGGCACGGCGTTGTGCCACAGGGTGTCGTTGAAGACCACGCCGCCGGAGTGGGTCGTCTCGAGGAACCGTCGGCGCAGGTCGGCGTCCTCGGTAAAGGCGTAGAGTGCCAGCGGACGCGGCCCGGCGTTGACATGCTCGAGGGCGGCGTCGAGGTCGCGCACGCCGAGGATCGGCAGCCAGGGGCCGAAGACCTCCTCCCGCATCAGCGTCAGCCCTTCGGTGGGGTCGATCACCAGAGTGGGCGGCAGCTTGGCCCCGCCGCGCGGCAGCTCGAGGCGCTCGCCCAGGGCGATCACCCGACAGCCGTGGTCCCGAGCCTCCTCGAGCATCGTCACAAGCCGCGCCTGCTGGCGCTCGCCCAGCACGGCCGTGTAGTCCTCGCTGGCGGTACCCCGGGGGTAGAAGGTCTCCACCGCCTTGCGCATCGCCTCGATGAAGTCGCCGAGCCGCGAGGCCTCGATCAGCACGTGGTCGGGGGCGATGCAGGTCTGGCCGGCGTTGAGCCACTTGCCGAAGGCGATGCGTTCGGCGGCCCGCGTCAGGTCGGCATCATGGCCGATGATCGCCGGGCTCTTGCCGCCCAGCTCCAGGGTGACCGGCGTCAGATTGGCCGCCGCCGCCCGGGCCACCTCCCGGCCCACTCGCGCACTGCCGGTGAACAGCAGGTGGTCGAAGGGCAGCGCCGAGAGATCCCGGGCCGTCTCCACGCCCCCCGGGACCACGCAGAGCTCCTCGGCGCTGAAGTAGTGCTCGGCCAGCCGCAGCATCAGCGCGCCGGTGGCGGGGGTGTGCTCGCTGGGCTTGATCATCACCCGGTTGCCGGCGGCCAGGGCGTCCACCGCCGGCAGCCAGGCGAGACTCCAGGGGTAGTTGGCGGGGGCGATGATGCCCACCACGCCCAGCGGCTGGCGATGAACCCTGGCCCGGCCGGGCTGCAGTCGCCAGGGCACCGCGGCGCGCTTCGGGCGCATCCAGCGCCGCAGGTGGCGCCGGGCGTGGCGCACGGCTTGGAGCACCGTGGCGACCTCGGCCAGGCGGGTCTCCGCCTCGGCGCGGTGGCCGAAGTCCTGATTGATGGCCCGGGCGATCTCGTCGCGGTGGCGGCGGGTCAGGGTCGCCAGGCGTGCCAGGCGATCGCGGCGGGTCGCCAGGCTGGGCCAGGGCTCGGCCGCGAAGGTGCGACGCTGGGCATCGAACTGTTCCTGCAGCTCGCGGACATCGGTCATTCACGTCTCCCTGTGTCGATGAGGATGGAAGGGGGCTTCGGCACTCGGCACAATGTAGGCCTTCTGCCAACGCCTTGTCAGCTGTCGGAGCCGCCATGTCCTCGCTTGTGCTGCAAGAACTGCCCGCCATCGAGGCGGTCCCGGCCGCTGCCTGGAACGCTCTGGTCGGCGACGACCACCCCTTCCTGCGCCACGAGTTCCTCCACGCCCTGGAGGCCAGCGGCTCGGTGAGCCCCGCCACCGGCTGGGTCCCGCGCCACCTGACCCTGTGGCAGGGCGAGGCGCTGGTGGGGGCGATGCCCCACTACCACAAATACCACTCCTTCGGGGAGTATGTCTTCGACTGGAGCTGGGCCGACGCCTGGGAGCGGGCCGGCGGGCGCTACTATCCCAAGGGGGTGACGGCGATTCCCTACACGCCGGCGCCGGGGCCGCGGCTGGCCCTGGCGGAAGGGGTCGATCCCCTGGCGGCCCGGGCGCTGCTGGCCAGCGCCTGGGAGGGCGGCGAAACGGGCGGCACCGGCGAGCTCTCCAGCTGGCACCTGCTGTTCGCCCCCGACGAGGAGGTGGCCGCCTGGCAGGCGGCGCGCCCCGACCTGCTGGCCCGCCACGGTGTCCAGTTCCAGTGGCAGGACCGCGGCTACGCCGACTTCGACGGTTTTCTGGCCGCCATGACCTCGAAACGGCGCAAGGCGATCCGCCGCGAGCGGCGCCTCGTCGCCGACCAGGGGCTGACCCTGCATCGTCTGGAGGGGGCCGAGATCGACGCGGCGGCGCTGACGCACTTCTTTCGCTGCTACGAGATCACCTACCTGGAGCGGGGGCGTCACGGCTACCTTACCCTCGACTTCTTCCACCGCCTGCACGCCGCGATGCCGGAGAGCCTGCTGCTGGTGCAGGCGCGGCTGGCGGGCAGGCCGGTGGCGGCGGCGCTCTGCCTGCAGGGTGCGCGGACCCTCTACGGACGCTACTGGGGCAGCGAGGTGATGGCCGACTGCCTGCACTTCGAGGCCTGCTACTACCAGGGCATCGAGCACTGCCTGGCGCGGGGACTGACCACCTTCGATCCCGGTACCCAGGGCGAGCACAAGCTGTCCCGGGGCTTTGCGCCGCGCCTGCTCACCTCCCTGCATCATGTCGCCGACCCTCGCCTGCGGGGCGCCGTGGCGCGCTTCTGCGCCGAGGAACGCGCCCGGGTCCGCGGCTACTGTGCCGCGGCCGAACGGGCGCTGCCGTTCAGGGTGTGAGCGGGCCCGACGATGGTGGCATAATGCCGCCATCTTCATTTCGCGACGGACGCTGTTCATGCTCAAGTGGTTGGCCATCGTGCTGCTGGTTCTGCTCGCCCTGCTTCAGTATCGCCTGTGGCTGGGGGAGGGGGGCATTCGCCACCTCGGCGAGGTGCGCGAGCGGGTGGCCTCCCTGGAGGCCGCCAACAAGCCGCTGCGCGACCGCAACGCCCGGCTCGGCGCCGAGGTGCTGGATCTCAAGACCGGCCTGGACGCCATCGAGGAGCGCGGGCGCAGCGACATCGGCATGGTGCGTGCCGACGAGCACTTCTTCTGGGTGCCCGGCGTGGCGGTGGAGGCCGCGCCGGTGGTCAATCCGGCGCCGGCGTCCAGCCTGGAGGCCAGCCGATGAGCGTGGCGCCCTGGCTGGTGGTGCCGGCGGCGGGGCAGGGGCGGCGCATGGGCGCCGATCGCCCCAAGCAGTATCTGGAGATCGCAGGCGTTCCGGTGCTCGCCCACACCCTGGCACGCCTGCACGCTGCCCTCCCCGCGGCGCGCCTCTGCCTCTGCCTGGACCCCGATGACGCCCGCTTCGATCCGGCCTGGGTGCCCTTCGTCGACTGGCGCCGAGTGCCCGGCGGCGCCGAGCGGGTCGACTCCGTCACCCATGCCCTCGAGGCCATCGCCGCCGAGGCGGCCGACGACGACCTGGTGCTGGTCCACGACGTGGCGCGCCCCTGCGTCACCGCGGGGGACCTTCATCGCCTGCATGCCGCCCTGGTCGACGACCCGGTGGGGGGGCTGCTGGCCGCCCCGGTGGCCGACACCATGAAGCGTGACGACGGCGCTGGCCGAGTGGCGGCCACAGAGCCCCGCGCCGGCCTCTGGCATGCGCTGACCCCCCAGGGGTTTCGCTACGGCCTGCTGCGCCGGGCGCTGGCGGCAGCCCGGGACGGGGGGGCGGTCACCGACGAAGCCTCCGCGGTGGAGGCGCTGGGCCTCGCCCCGCGCCTGGTGAGCGGGCGTCGCGACAACCTCAAGATCACCCACCCCGAGGACCTGGCCCTGGCCGGACAGATCCTGGCCGCTCAGCGCCTGAGCCAGTCAGCCTCGGGCGAGCCATACACCGCGCCTTGCGGCGCCAGGGAGAGATGATGCGCATCGGCCACGGCTTCGACGTCCACCGCTTCGGCGAAGGCGACCACCTGATGATCGGCGGCGTCGCCGTTCCCTTCGACCGGGGCTTCGTCGCCCACTCTGACGGCGACGTGCTGCTGCATGCCGTCAGCGATGCCCTGCTGGGCGCCTCTGCCCTGGGCGATATCGGCCGCCACTTCCCCGACACCGATTCGGCCTGGCAGGGCGCCGACAGCCGCATGCTGCTGCGCCATGTGGTCGGTCTGGTGCGCGAGGCCGGCTACCGTGTGGGCAACCTGGACGCCACGGTCATCGCCCAGGCGCCGAAGATGGCGCCGCACATCCAGACCATGGCGACCCGCATCGCCGACGATCTCGGCGTCGAAGGCGGCGCGGTCAACGTCAAGGCCACCACCACCGAGCGGCTCGGCTTCACCGGGCGCGGCGAGGGCATCGCCGCCGAGGCGGTGGTGCTGCTGCTGCCCGTCGCGGGGGAGAGTGCCGGTGAGTGAGGCCGCCGCCCGGCGCGAGCCGGATGCCATCGACTGGCCGCCCGGCTGGCCGCGAGTGCTCGACGCCGAGCTCGGCCCGCCGCCGGCGGGGGAGTACCGCGCCACCCCCGAGGACTTCCAGGTGGCCGAGGTGCTCGACTTCGCCCCGGAGGGCGAGGGCGAGCACCTCTGGCTGCACATCGAGAAGCGCGACCTGACCACCGCCATGGCGGTGCGCGAGCTGGCCCGACTCTGCGAGGTCGCGCCCCGCGACATCGGCTACTCGGGCATGAAGGATCGCGTCGCCGTGACCCGCCAGTGGCTCTCGGTGCAGCTGCCCGGGCGCGAGGCCCCCGCCGGCCTCAACGAGGCCCTGGAGACGCTTGGCATCCGCGTGCTGGCCGAGGCGCGCCATCCGCGCAAGCTCAAGCGCGGCGTGCATCGCGCCAACCGCTTCCGCCTGCGCATCACCGGGGCCGCGGCGCAAGATCCTGCCTTCGCGGTGCGCTGGGCGCGGCTGGTGGAGCGGGGGGTGGCCAACTATTTCGGGCCCCAGCGCTTCGGCCCGGACGGTCGCAATCTGCTGCGGGCCCGCTCGCTGCTGGCCCGGGGCTGGCGCAAGCGCGACGATCGCGACGGCATGCTGCTCTCCGCGGCGCGCAGCTTCCTGTTCAACGAGCTGCTTGCCGCGCGGGTCCGCGAGGGGAGCTGGGACCGGCTGCTGGCCGGCGAGGTGGCGATTCTCGACGGCACGGCGAGCCAGTTCCGCATCGCGGCGCCGGATGCCGAGCTGGACGCGCGCGCGGCGCGGCTCGACCTGCATGCCAGCGGCGTGCTGTGGGGCGTCGGTGGCTCGGTGGCCGAGGCAGAGGCTCTGGCCCGGGAGGGGCGGCTGCCCCAGCGCTACCCGTCGCTCTGCGCCGGGCTCGAACGTGCCGGGGTCCGCCTGGCGCGCCGGCCGCTGCGCATGCGGCTGGGCGAGCCGCGTCTGACCCCCGGCGAGCATGAGCTGTGGCTCGCCTTCAGCCTGCCCCGGGGCGCCTTCGCCACCGCCGCGCTGCGCGAGCTGATTGCCCATCCCACCCTGTGAAGGAGTCTGACCATGCGCCGACTACTGCTCTCCAATGACGATGGCGTGCACGCCCCGGGCCTGCGCGCCCTGCATGACGCCCTGGTACCCCATGCCCGGCTGCGCGTGGTGGCCCCGGACCGCGACAAGAGCGGGGCCAGCAACTCCCTGACCCTGAGCCGGCCGCTGTCGATGAACGACATGGACAACGGCTTCTACAGCGTCGACGGTACGCCGGCGGACTGCGTCTACCTGGGCGTCAACGGGCTCTGGGACGAGAAGCCCGATCTGGTGATCACGGGGATCAATCATGGCGGCAACCTGGGCGATGACGTGCTCTATTCGGGCACCGTGGCCGCCGCCATGGAGGGCCGCAACCTGGGCATGGCGGCCATCGCCATGTCGCTGGTCGGCTCGCGCCATTTCGACACCGCCGGCAGGGTGGCGGCGAGCCTGGTGGGGGCCGCCGACCAGCTCTCGCTGCCGCCGCGCAGCCTGCTCAACGTCAACGTGCCGGACCTGCCCTGGGACGAGATCCAGGGCTTCCGGGTCACCCGGATGGGCTATCGCGGCCCGGCCTCGCGCCCCATGGAGGTGCGTGACCCTCGGGGGCGGCTGCGCTGGTGGATCGCCGCCGCCGGCGAGAACGCCGACGACGGTACCGATACCGACTTCGCCGCCATCGAGGCGGGCTATGTTTCCATCACGCCGCTGCAGACCGATCTCACCCGGCATGCGGCGATCCGTGACGTACAGGGCTGGCTGGATGCACTCACCTGAACGACTGCCCGAGCTGGTGCGCGGGGTGGGCATGACCTCCCAGCGCACCCGTGACCGCATGGCGGCGAGGCTGGCCGGGCAGGGCATCCGCGATTCCCGGGTGCTGGACACCCTGGCCGTCGAGCCGCGCCATCTGTTTCTCGACGAGGCGCTTGCCCATCGCGCCTACGAGGATACCGCCCTGCCCATCGGCCACGGCCAGACGCTCTCCCAGCCCTGGGTGGTGGCCAGGATGACCGAACTGGTCATCCAGCACGATCCGGCCCGAGTGCTGGAGATCGGCACCGGTTCCGGCTACCAGACGCTGATTCTCTCGCGACTGGTGCCGGAACTCTGGTCCATCGAGCGGATCAATGCCCTGCACCGTCGCGCCGCCGAGCGGCTGCGCCTGCTCGACGCCCGCGCCGCACGGCTGCGTCTGGCCGACGGCGGCCACGGCTGGCCGGAGGCGGCACCCTTCGATGTCATTCTGCTCACGGCCTGTGCCGGCGAGCTGCCCGCCCCCCTGCTGGCCCAGCTGGCCGACGGCGGAGTGCTGATCACACCGCTGGCCGACGCCCGGGGTCGCCAGTGGCTGACTCGGGTGCGGCGCCAGGGGAGCCGTTACGAGCAGCAGCGTCTTGAACCGGTGCGCTTCGTACCGCTGCTGGAAGGCGTCATTCGTTGAAAGGAGTTCGTGCTTGAAGCGTTATTCGGGAATCTTCCTCAGAGGGGCCGGCATGGGCGCCGCCGATGCGGTGCCCGGTGTCTCCGGCGGCACCATCGCCTTCGTCACCGGCATCTACGAGGAGCTGATCCACACCATCAAGCAGTTCGGCCCCGGCGCCTTCGTGGCCTGGCGCCGCGGCGGCATGCCGATGCTGATCGCCCACCTCAATCTGGGCTTCATCCTGCCGCTGCTGGCCGGTATCGCGGCCAGCCTGATCAGCGTGGCCCACCTGGTGGTGTGGCTGATGGAGGATCATCCGCTGCTGTTCAACGGTTTCTTCTTCGGTCTGGTGGCGGCCTCGGCCCTGGTGGTCAGCCGCCACCCCGCCGACTGGCGCTTGTGGCACATCGCCCCGCTGGTGGCGGGGCTGCTGCTGGCCCACTGGCTGCCCTCGCTGATGCCGCTGGTCACCCTGCTCGGCAGCCCTAACCTGATGCTCGTCGTGGCGGGCGCCATCGCCATCAGCGCGCTGCTGCTGCCGGGTGTCTCCGGCAGTTTCCTGCTGCTGACCATGGGGCTCTATGGCACCGTGATGCAGGGCATCCGCACCTTCGATCTGGGCCTGATCGCCGTCTTCGGAGTGGGCTGTCTGATCGGCCTGTTCTTCTTCTCTCGTCTGCTCTCCTGGCTGCTGCGCCGCCACCATACGGGAACCCTGCAGCTGCTGCTGGGCTTCATCGTGGGGTCGCTGCCGGTACTCTGGCCCTGGCGCGAACTGGTACGCTATCAGCTCGGGCCCGAGGGGCAGATGATCCCGCTGGACTACCGCTATCTCACCCCGGGCGACTTCGCCCTGCTCACCGGCGCGTCTGCCCAGCTGCCGGCGGTGGTCGCACTGATGCTTGCCGGACTGGCTCTGGTCCTGCTGCTGGATAGAACCGGTCGCCGTCCAGCCGCCGCGAGCACGCCCCAGGGGGCGAACAAGGAGGATGCTTCCGATGCGTAAGGCAATGATGATTTCCGCGCTGACTCTGGCCATCGCCGGCTGCGCCGCTCAGGAGGGGCAGGCGCCGCAGGTACGCGATCTGTCCGCGAGCCGAGAGCGCACCCCGAGCGCCGAATACACCGTCGAGCCAGGCGATACCCTCTATGGCATCGCCTGGCGTCACGACATGGACTACCGCGACCTGGCGCGCCTCAATCGCATCGGACCTCCCTATCAGATCCAGCCGGGCCAGCGCCTGGTGCTGGATCCGGACGCCGAGGCGCCCACCGGGGATGAGGGTACCACCGCCGTGGCCAGCGAATCCGGCGTGGTGGCGACTCCCCTGGGGGGGGGAGAGGCGACCAGGGAGGAGAGCGGCAGCATGGAGTGGCTGCTTCCGGATGGCACCACCGAACAGGGGCGCCGGCTCTCCGCCCAGCCGCTGGATGAGGCGGAGGGCCCGACGCGGGTCGCCATGGAGGGAGCCGTGGAGGCCGCCGGGGGTACGGCGGGGCCCGGCCCCGTCCGGGATCAGGACAGCTCGGGTGCCGAGCCCGACCGGGAAGCGCCCCGTGTCGCCGAGCCCGAGCCCGAGCCCGAGCCGGCACCGGAAGCCCGGGAGGCGGCTCGTGAGGTGGCGGCGGCCGAGCCGGCGACTCCCGACGCCGAGCCCGAGCCCGAGCCTCAACCCGAACCTCAACCCGAGCCCGCCGCAGAGCCCGAACAGGACGCCGGCACCGCCGTGGCCGGCGAGAGCGCAGCGCCTGACCGCAGCTCGCGCAGCTACACCCCGGTTGATGAGGTGGAGTGGCGCTGGCCCGCTGAGGGCGAGCTGGTCGGCCGTTTCGGCGAGGGCGGCAGCATTACCGCCGGCATTGATATCGCCGGGGAAAAGGGGCAACCTGTCAAGGCTGCCGGCCCGGGTATCGTGGTCTACGCCGGAAGCGGGGTGCGGGGCTATGGCAACCTGATCCTGCTCAAGCACAACGACGAGTATCTGAGCGCCTATGCCCACAACGACTCTCTGCGCGTGAGCGAGAACGACGTGGTCGAGGCGGGCGAGGTCATCGCGACCATGGGCGACAGCGACGCCGAGGATGTGCGACTGCACTTCGAGGTGCGCAAGAACGGTCAGCCGCAGGACCCCCTGGACTATCTGCCGTCCCGCTGAGGTGCCCTCCGGCGCCGTTGAAGCGCGCGGCGGTGGAGTGTCACACAATAATAATCAGGGGCACCTATGCTCTTGTCGGGCAGCGGTGCCGGGACGCAACTACAGGGTAGCCATCGATGAGCATGCTTGAACGGGACCTTCAGGGTGTGAATCTCGATACGCTCGAGGAGAAGGACGACGGCGTCGTTGATGACGCCGTCGAAGAGCTGGGCAGCGACAGCGGCGAGGCGGTGCGCCGCCGCGACGATGAGGAGGCCTTCGAGAAGGCCCTGAATCGCGAGGATCGCCACAGCAACCACAGCCTGGATGCCACCCAGATCTACCTCAACGAGATCGGCTTTTCGCCGCTGCTGACGCCGGAGGAGGAGGTCTACTACGGCCGCCTGGCCCGCCAGGGCGATCCGGCGGGGCGCTCGCGGATGATCGAGTCCAACCTGCGTCTGGTGGTCAAGATCGCCCGGCGCTACCTCAACCGCGGCCTCTCGCTGCTCGATCTGATCGAGGAGGGCAACCTCGGCCTGATTCGCGCCGTGGAGAAGTTCGACCCCGAGCGCGGGTTCCGCTTCTCCACCTACGCCACCTGGTGGATCCGGCAGACCATCGAGCGGGCGCTGATGAACCAGACCCGCACCATTCGTCTGCCCATTCACGTGGTCAAGGAGCTCAACATCTACCTGCGGGCGGCTCGCGAGCTGACCCAGAAGCTCGACCACGAGGCCACCGCCGAGGAGATCGCCGAGCACCTCGACAGGCCGGTGGAGTCGGTCAAGAAGATGCTGGGGCTCAACGAGCGCATCTCCTCGGTGGACTACCCCATCGGCGGGGACAGCGACAAGCCGCTGATCGAGACCCTGGCCGACGACAGCGACCTGGGTCCCGAGTCCTCGCTGCTCGACGGCGATATCAAGCAGCACGTCGACGAGTGGCTCTCCGAGCTCACCGAGAAGCAGATGGAGGTGGTGGTGAGGCGCTTCGGCCTGCGCGGGCACGAGGCGGCCACCCTGGAGCAGGTGGGCGAGGAGATCGGCCTGACCCGGGAGCGGGTCCGCCAGATTCAGGTCGAGGCGCTGAAGAAGCTGCGTCGGGTGCTCGACAAGCAGGGCCTCTCCCTGGATTCGATCTTTGCCTAGCCGCCTGTCGGATGTGATCGACCGGACTCCGCGGCAGCACGGCGTCGAGTTAGACAGGTTCCTGGCGCTTCCCGGCCCGGCCTTGCCGATTTTCTGCATGCTGCTGCGTCAGCATGATGGCTTCCGCCCCAGTAAAGGAATCGCAAGCTCATGCATCGTCCGACCCTGACTCGATTGGTGCCCCGGCCGCTGGCCCTGCTGGTGGGTCTGGCCGTGGCCGGCAGCGCCCAGGCCACCGATCTCTGGACCGTGGCCCGCGACGCCCTCGACAACGATGCCACCCTGGCCTCGAGCCGCTCGGGCTTTTCCGCCGTGGAGGCGGGGCGTGACGTGCAGCGCGGTTCCCTGCTGCCCCAGGTCAGCGTCGGTGCCAGCCTGACCCATAGCCGCACCTACCAGAGCCAGTCTGCCGGTTCGAGCCCGACCGCCGGCGGCAATCAGAGCGACCCGCGGTTTCAGGATGAGGAGGATACCGTCAACAGCCTCGGCCTGAACCTGGATGCCAGCCAGGCGCTCTATGACCCCACCCGACGCGCTCAGCTCGATCAGGCCGAGCGCCAGGTCGACCGCGAGGCGCTCTCCCTGGCGGCGGCCGAGCAGCAGCTGCTGCTGGACGTGGCCGAGGCCTATTTCGAGATCCTGCGCGCCCACGATATCCTCTCGGCGCGGCGCTCTCAGGAGACCGCCATCGAGCGCCAGCTGGAGCAGGCTCAGGAGCGCTTCGAGGTGGGCCTGATCGCCATCACCGAGGTGCACGAGGCCCGAGCGTCCTTCGACCTGGCCCGCGCCCAGCGGATCGCCGCGGAGAGCGCCATGCAGGTGAGCTTCGAAGCCCTGGAGCGGCTCACCGGCCAGCGCTATGCGAGCATCGACGGCCTCGCCGAGGAGATTCCCATCGTGCCGCCTGAGCCCGTGGATCGCGGTGACTGGGTCGAGCTCGCCATGACCAACAGTCCGATGGTGCAGATGGCCGAGGCGGGCATCGAAGTGGCGCGCAGCGAGCTCGACGTCTCCCGGGCCGGCCAGCTGCCGAGCCTGGAGGCCTTCGCCAGCTACGACTATTCGGACAACGACCGCAGCGGCCTCTCCGGCTACAACTCCGGCAGTCAGCTGGGGCTGCGCGCGAGCATGCCGCTCTACACCGGCGGCAGCACCCAGGCGCAGATCCGCCAGAGCGGCTTCGCCCTGGAGGTTTCCCAGTACGATTTCGAGGCCCAGCGCCGCGATACCGTCCAGCAGGTGCGCTCGCTGTTCACCCGGGTGAGCAACGATGTGGAGACCGTGGAAGCCCGCGCCCAGGCCATCGTCTCCAACCAGAGCGCCCTGGAGGCGACCCGCTCCGGCTACGAGGTGGGTACCCGCAACATCGTCGACGTGCTCAACGCCGAGCGTAACCTGTTCAATGCCATCGCCGACCACGCCGAGGCGCGCTACGACTATGTGCTGGGCCTGCTGCGCCTGCAGCAGCAGGCGGGTCTGCTCGATGCCGAGTCGATCCAGGGGGTCAACGCCTGGCTGCGCAGCGAGGACGCGGTGTCCCTGGAGCTGCCGGCGGTGGCCAACGATGACCCGGTGATGAACATCGGCCAGCGGCCTCGCTCGCCTTCCTGATGATTTGCTGTAGAAAAGCGTATTTTAGAGGTTTGCCACCAGAAACCACCAAAATTTTGGTGGTTTCTTTCATGAGGTAGCCGCTCTATCCATGGATAATGCCAGGTTCTGTTTCTTCATTCTTCCTCCACTGCTGCAGGATCTGCCATGGCCCGGCCGCTGATCGCCGATATCGACCTCGATGCGCTGCGTCACAACTATCGTCTCGCCTGCTCCCTGGCCCCCCACAGCCGCGCCCTGGCGGTGCTGAAGGCCGACGCCTACGGCCACGGTGCGGTGGCCTGTGCCCGCGCCCTGGCCGACATCGCCCCCGCCCTGGCGGTGGCCAGTATCGAAGAGGCGGTGACCCTGCGCGAGGCGGGTATCACGCTCCCCGTGGTGCTGCTGGAGGGGATCTTCGAGGCCGAGGAGCTCGACCGGGTGGCGGACCTGGGGCTGTGGATGGCGGTGCACAGCGACTGGCAGCTCGAGGCGCTGCTGGCCTATCGGCCCGCGCGGCCCATCCCGGTGTGGATCAAGGTGGACTCCGGCATGCATCGACTGGGCTTCACCCCCGAGGCGGCAGAGGCGGCGTGGCGGCGGCTGAGAGCGGCCCCCGATCGCGCCTGCGACCTGCACTTGATGAGCCACTTCGCCACCGCCGACCGAGTCGATACCGGCTACTTCAGGCAGCAGATGGCACGCCTCGAGGCCCTGGGCAAGCGGCTTGCCGCGCCGCTCTGCCTGGCCAACTCACCGGCGACCCTGGCCAGGCCCGAAGCCCACGGCGCCTGGAACCGCCCCGGCGTGATGCTCTACGGCAGCGACCCCCTGGAGGCCGGCAACGAGACCAGCCTTCGCCTGGCGCCGGTGATGACCCTGCGCACGGCGATGATCGGCGTGGTGGCGGCGGGGTACGG
>PUOM01000091.1 GCA_003552795.1 Halomonas sp.
GCCGCTGGCAGGGACCCACCGCCGAGGTAGTCACCCATGAGTACCTCGACGGCCAGCGCACCCGGGTCACCGACAGCTTCCGGGTCTACGACTCCTTCGAGGAGGCCTTCACCGACTATGCGCGCCTGATCGGCGACAACCCTCGCTATGCCGAGGTCGCGGCGGCGTCGTCCCCCGAGCAGGCGGCACGCGCTCTGCAGGAGGGGGGGGACGCCACCGATCCGGCCTATGCCGACAAGCTGATCGCGGTGATGCAGACCCTGGGTGCCGCCGATCGCACGCTGGCCAGCGCGGGCCGCTCCGAGCCGGACGATCTGGTGTTCCTGCGCTATTAAAGTTGCCGCTGCCGCTGCCGATAGAAAGAGTGTTGGCCCAAGGACACGATAACCATGAGCATGTTTTCCACCGGCCTGAGCGGCCTCAATGCCGCGCAGAGCGCGCTGAATACCACCAGCAACAACATCAGCAACGTCTATACGCCGGGCTATAATCGGGAAATCACGATCCTGGGCGAGGGGCAGGGCGAAGGTGGCGTTCGCGTCAACGATACCCAGCGCCAGTTCAATCAGTACGTGGCCTCGCAGCTCAATGAGGCCACCAGCAGCTCCAGCGCCTTGAAGACATACGAAGGCCAGATCAGCCAGATCGACAACCTGCTCGCCGACCGCGAGGCGGGCCTGGCGCCGCTGATGCAGAACTTCTTTTCCTCCCTGGAAGACCTGGCCGGCGCTCCGTCCGACCCGGCCGCACGTCAGGGGGTGCTGGGAACCGCCGATACCATGGCGGCGCAGTTCCGCGCCTTCGATGGCTATCTGCAAGATCTGCAGAGTGGCATCAATGGCCAGGTCGCCGACGAGGTGCAGCAGATCAACAACACCACCGAGCAGCTGGCCGGCCTGAATCGTGAGATTGCCCTGGCCAAGGCTCGCCAGGGCGAAGCGCCCAACGGCCTGCTCAATCAGCGCGACCAGCTGGTCCATGAACTTAACGAGCGCATGGATGTGCGTCTGACGATTCAGGATGGCGACAGCTACGGCATCAACCTGCCCAACGGCCAGCCGCTGGTCGCCGGCACCAACGCCTACAAGCTCGAGGCGGTAGAAGCCCCCGATGATCCGCAGCGCACGGTGCTGGGCTATCGCGAAGGTTCGAGCGGCCGCGGCAATCTGACAGTCCTGGACGAGGGAGCCATCAAGGGGGGCACCCTTGGCGGGCTGATGTCCTTCCGTGCCGAGACCCTGGACAAGACGCAGAACCAGATCGGCCAGCTGGGCGTATCGCTGGCCATGGGCGTCAACGAGCAGCACCGCCAGGGGAAGGACTTGAATGGCGACCAGGGGGGCGACGTATTCAGCGTGAGACAGCCCCAGGCCTACTCTCATCAGCGAAATACGGGTGACGCGGTGGCTTCAGCGAGTTTCGATGAGCAGCGCATCGATGAGCTTCGCGCCACCGACTACAGCATTCGTTTCCAGAACGGAGAGCCGGCCGTCACTCGCAAGGATAGCGGCGAAACGCTGGAGAGCGTCGACTGGGATGGTGACGCGGGCGTGTTGAGCTTCGGCGGCTTGACGCTCACCTTCACGGATGGAGACGAGGGCGTCAGCTTGCCTGAGGAGGGCGACCGGTTCGAAGTGCAGCCGGTACGGCGCGCCGCTGCCAGCATGGAAACGAAGATTGCCGATCTCGACAAGATCGCCGCTTCCGGTGACGACTTCGGCACCGGCAATAACGAGAATGCGCTTGCCCTGCAGGAGCTGCAGGACGAGCAGCTCGTGGGCGGCCGCGCCTCCTTGAGCGGCGCCTACGGGGCCATGGTCAGCGATGTCGGTAACCAGACCAATATCATTCAGGTCAACCTGGATGCCCGCCAGGGGCTGACCGATCAGCTCAAGGCGGTGCAGCAGTCGGAGTCCGGCGTCAACCTGGATGAAGAGGCGGCCAACCTGATTCGCTACCAGCAGTACTACATGGCCAACGCCCGGGTGATCGATACCGCATCGACCATCTTCGATACCATTCTCGGGCTGCGTAACTGATTAGGGGAGTCTTGAGCGATGCGTATCAGCACCGTGACCATGTTCGACCAGAGCCTGAGCTCCATGAACCGTCAGCAGGGTGACTTCCTCAAGGTGGGTCAGCAGATCGCCAGCGGAAGGCGTGTGGTCAACCCCTCGGACGATCCGCAGGCGTCCTCCCGGGCCGTGGGTGTCTCCCAGGCCAAGGCGGTGACCGAGCAGTATAGCGACGCGCGCGTTTCGGCGCGCAATACCCTCTCCCAGGCGGAGAGCGTCCTCAACAGCACCGCCGATGCCATCACCAGCGCCAAGACGCTGCTGGTGCAGGCCTCCAGCGATACCCTGAGTGACGTGGATCGACAGTCGGTGGCCGCCGAGCTGCGCGGCGTCTACGAGACGCTGGTCGGCCAGGCGAACGCCTCCGACGGCAACGGGCGCTACCTTTTCGGCGGCTACCAGGATGACGCGCCGCCCTTCGCCCGCAGCGGTGGCGATGGCGTATCAGCCGTGAACTACGTGGGCGACGAGAACGCCCGGGAGCAGCGCATCGATGCCTCTCGCCGGATGCCGGTGGCCGACAACGGCAAGACCATCTTCCAGAGCGTCCCCTCGGGAGCCGGCTATGTGGCGCGAGCACAACGGGAGACGCCGCCCGCCGAAGGCACCAGCCTCGGTGTTCAGGACGGCTATTTCGCCAATGCCGGCTCGGTGACCTTCAGCGGCCCGAACCGTGTCGACTCCGATGCCGAGGGGTTTGGCGAGAGCCTTGCCCTCGGCTTCGAGGAGGTGGACGGTGAAATGCGGGTGCGGGTTGCGGATCCGAACGATCCCGCGGCGGCACTCTATGACGAGGTATATACCCCGGGTGAAACCATCAGCGTCGGCGGCGTGAGCATTACCCTGCAGGGTGAGCCCGCGGATGGCGACCAGATCCAGCTGCGCCCGGCCAACGCCGATGACGCCAACCAGGATCTGTTCAAGTCCTTGAAGGATGCCATCGATGTCCTGGAGATGGATCAGCAGGGCGGCGCCGAGGGCAAGGCGCACTTCCGCAATACCGCCAGCAGCGTCATGCGCGAACTCGACAACGGTCTCGATAATGTGCTGACCGT
This sequence comes from Halomonas sp., assembly GCA_003552795.1. Taxonomy (GTDB): domain Bacteria; phylum Pseudomonadota; class Gammaproteobacteria; order Pseudomonadales; family Halomonadaceae; genus Halomonas. Next base: position 3,131 of record PUOM01000091.1, read on the forward strand.
GCGTGCGTCCATGGGCGCGCGGCTCAATGAGCTCGACGTGGTCGATTCGGTATCCGGTAACCGCATGCTGAACTACGAGCGTACCCTGTCGGACCTGGTCGACC
>PUOM01000293.1 GCA_003552795.1 Halomonas sp.
CTTAGTGCGCGGCGACGGGCGGCACTACCAGCTGCGCCTCTATACCGACCAGCTGCCTCAGGGCGCCGCCTACCGCGCCGAGTTCCAGCCCGCCGCCGGCGACTGGCAGCGCATCACGCTACGCTGGCGTGACTTCGCGCCGGTATTTCGCGGCCGACTGCTCAGCGACGTGCCCCCCATCGACCCCGCGGGCATCGAGCAGGTGGGGCTGATGATCGTCGACCGGCAGGCCGGCCCCTTCCGCCTGGAGATCGCCGGCATGGCGCCCTTCAGGCACTGAAGCTGGCGCGCCCCACGATCAGCGGGTCCGTGGGGCCGACGTTGTTGATATCCTTGCCCGCATAGTCGAGAGAGTTCAGGGCGTAGCGCATGGCGTTGAGCCGCGCCCGCTTCTTGCAGTTGGAGCGAATCACGATCCAGGGGCACTCCGAGTGGTCGGTATGGAAGAACATGGTCTCCTTGGCCTTGGTGTAGTCGTCCCACTTGTCGAGGGACGCCATATCGATCGGACTGAGCTTCCACTGCTTGAGCGGGTGTATCTTGCGCTCGTTGAAGCGCCGTTTCTGCTCTTCCTGACTGACGGAGAACCAGAACTTGATGAGGTGAATGCCGCTGTTGACCAGGTTGCGCTCCAGCTCCGGCGCCTGGCGCATGAACTCCTCATACTCGCCGTCCGTGCAGAAGCCCATGACGCGCTCGACCCCGGCGCGGTTGTACCAGGAGCGATCGAAGAGCACGATCTCGCCGGTGGTGGGCAGATGCTGCAGGTAGCGCTGAAAATACCACTGACCGCGCTCGGTGTCGGTGGGCTTTTCCAGCGCCACCACCCGGGCACCGCGGGGGTTGAGATGCTCCATGAAGCGCTTGATGGTGCCGCCCTTGCCGGCGGCATCGCGCCCCTCGAAGAGAATCACGACGCGCTGACCGGTCTCCTTGACCCAGGCCTGCAGCTTGAGCAGCTCGACCTGCAGATGGTACTTCTGGCGCTCGTAGTTCTTCCGGGTCATGCGGTGCTTGTAGGGGTAGGTCGCCGAGCGCCAGTTCTCCACCAGCGCCTCGTCGCGGTCGACGGGCATTCTGGCCTCGAACTGCTTCCAGCCCATCACCGCCTTCTTGAGCGCCACGGCGTCGTCGGGCGACGCGCCGTCGAGAATATCCGCCACTGCCCTCAGCGCCTCTTCATGCTCCGTGGGCAGGGGCGTGGTTCCCGAGATGATGTCGACCAGAGCGGCCGCCTGAAAATCCCTGGCTTCGGAGGATTCACGTTCGGTCTGAAAGTACTCCACCAGCTGGGCGGCGCTGGGGAGACCGGCTTTCTCGGCGGTCGCTTTGGTACGGTTGGACATGGGCTCTCCTGGCGTGGGGCATTCGACACAAGGGACGTGGCCGACGGCGGCCGACGCGACGTCAACAGCGCGTAACATCAGTGTAACAAGCGCAGTTCAGAGCAAGGCCATGAAAGCATTGACCAGGGTCAAGGAGGGGGGCTGGGCGAGACCCCGACTTTAGACCTAGGTCGAACATTGCTAGAATGCCGTCGCTCTAGTCGTCGCCATGTCGCATCGGCGCGTCTCTTCCTCCGCAACTAGAGCGTCCTGCATGTCATCCCACAACAGCTCCTCCCCTGCCGAGGCCTCGGCGCTAACGCGCCTGGGCGATCCCGTCGTGCTGCTGCTGACGATCGGTTTCATCGTCGCCTTCGTCGGCCTGTCGCTGCTCGATATCGACCGGGTGGCCGACAGCATCGCCACCGGTTTCGCCTGGACGGCGGCCACCCTCGGCACCTACTTCCAGCTCCTCCTGCTGCTGACCTTCGTGATCGCCATGGGCGTGGCCATCTCGCCGGCCGCCGGCGCGCGGGTCGGCAACCTCGACAGCCCGCAGATAGGCACCTTCAAGTGGCTGTCGATGATCATGTGCACCCTGCTGGCCGGGGGCGGCGTCTTCTTCGCGGCGGGCGAGCCGGTCTATCACTTCGTGGTCACTCCGCCGGCCTTCGACACCGAGGCGGGCAGCGCCGAGGCCGTGGCCGGCGCCCTGGCCCAGTCGTTCATGCACTGGGGCTTTCTGGCCTGGGCAGTGCTGGGCTCGCTCTCTGCCATCGTGCTGGCCCATGCCCACTACGTGAAGGGCCAGCCGCTGCAGCCGCGCACCCTGCTCTACCCGGTGTTCGGCGAGCGGGTCATGAAGGGCGCCTTCGGCAGCGTGGTCGATGCCTGCTGCGTGATCGCGGTGGTCGCGGGCACGGTGGGCCCCATCGGCTTTCTCGCCACCCAGGTGAGCTTCGGCCTGCATGAGCTGTTTGGGGTCAGTCAGGGCTATGGCACTCAGCTCGGCATCCTGGTGCTGCTGGCGGCGGTCTATGTCACCTCGGCGATGACCGGCATCCACAAGGGCATCCAGCTGCTGTCGCGCTTCAACGTCTTTCTGGCGCTGGCCATCGCCGCGGTGATCCTGGTGGCCGGCCCCACGCTGTTCCTGGTCAACGCCTTCACCCAGGGTTTCGGCGAGTATCTGTCGTCGTTCTTCGCCATGGCCACCATGACCGCCGAGACGGCGCCGGCCTGGTGGATGCAGTGGTGGACGGTGTTCTTCTTCGCCTGGTTCATCGGCTATGCGCCGCTGATGGCGATCTTCGTGGCACGCATCTCCCGCGGGCGCACCATCCGCGAGATGATCCTGGCCGTAGCGGTGATGGCACCGGTGGCCACCGCCATCTGGTTCACTCTGCTGGGCGGCTCGGGCATTCACTTTCAGCTGACCGGTGCGATCGATCTCGGCGAAGCCCTCAACAACTTCCAGTTCGACGTGGCGACCCTCACCGTGACCCAGGCGCTGCCGGGCGGCACCCTGATGGCAGTCGCCATCCTGCTGCTGACCAGCATTTTCGTGGCCACCACCGGCGACTCCATGAGCTACGCCATCGCCGTGGTATGTGCCGGCCACGACGCGCCCAACCGCCTGTTGCGCGCCTTCTGGGGCATCGCCATGGCCCTGATGGCGGGCATCCTGCTCACCATGGGCGCCGGACAGATCGGCGCGCTGCAGCAGTTCATCGTGATCACCGCGATACCCGTCTCGCTGATCCTGCTGCCCACGCTCTGGACCGGGCCCCGCGCCGCCTATGCCCTGGCGCGCGAGCAGGGCATCGTGCCCAAGGCTGCCGCCGTCGGAGTCCGCTAGAGAGCGACCGGGCTGGCCCTACGTCCGAGACGGGGTGCCTTCC
>PUOM01000203.1 GCA_003552795.1 Halomonas sp.
CCTACCGCTACAACGGGCTGAACCACCGGGTGCGCAAGCTGGTGGGCGATGATGATCCGGCCAGCGCCGATGAAGTCCGCGAGTTCTACTACAACGAGCAGTGGCAGGTGCTCGAGGAGCGGCGCGAGCTTGCCGGTGACCAGATGCGACTCTATGCCGAGTATGTCTGGTGCCTTCGCTACATCGATTCACCCATCGTTCGTTTCCGCGACTCCAATGCCGACGATGGTGAGACGGCCCCCGACGGCACACTCGATGAGACGCTCTACTACACCACCGATGCCAACATGAACGTCACGGCACTGGTCGCCCCCGGAACTGGGGCTGTGGTCGAGCGTTACGTCTACGACCCCTACGGCCGCGCGGCGGTGCTGGACGGCAACTGGCAGGAAATCTCCTGGTCCGACTCGAAGCGCAACGATATCCGCTTCACCGGCCACCGCTTCAACCCGACCACGGGGACGTATCATGCACGGAACCGCGAGTACCATCCCCGCCTCGGCCGCTTCATGCAGCGCGATCCGCTGGGGTATGTGGATGGGATGAGCCTGTATGCGGGGTATTTCGTGATGTGGGGTGGGGTGGATCCGATGGGGCTGGACGCCGAAACAGCACAAAGTGACTCGTCGGAGTTTTCGATAAGAATCGCAGGCACTATTGAATGGGAAGTCGAGCATGACTTCCGCCACCCCCGGAGTGCCATACTTACTCATAATCGGACCCGTGAACGCTGGGTCGTACCGCACATGATCAATGCCGGATGCGATGACGAGGGCAACGTTAAATATGCCAGACCTTCTGAGCATGACCTGAGAGGGGCACAGATGCATGGTCGCTTTGACAGCAAAAGACATGTCCAAGCGGACATGTTAGGAACGGGAAACGAGGCGAGGACAATCAACTACACGCCGCAGTTGTATAATCATCGCGATCGCCGGTGGTCTCAACTCCGGGACACATCTACAGTAGTGCGTCCAGAAGATACAGCCGATGGCAGACATGCATTAGTCCTGCTCTCAGCGACGGTTGATGTGGACCGCGATGTCGATGAGCCGCCGCTTCGTCGGCCGGATTGGTTGCATTGGACTACCGGGCGAATCACGAGCTTCGATACACCATGGGGTGGCATTGGAGACAATCGTGTTGCAGTTGGCAGATTTGGCGTAACTTGGGAAGATCAGCAATATGGTTTTGAAGCCGAAGATGGGGGACAAAGTGCAGGATATAGAAACCGGACTTATATAATCCGTTGCGTGCCCTGTGACGAAGCCGACGGGGCCTATCAAATTGAAGTGAGCAGGAAAGGCGACCCCGAGGGAACCCCCGAACCTCCATCCGATTTTACGGTTGACACAGAGATTATCTGGGTTGAGCCGGGCTCTAACTAAGTGAGGCGAACAATGAGTACTTTCATTGCCTATTACCTTCAAGCAACAGGGACAGTGCTCTTCTTGTTCATGATTCTGATACTGGGATCCTGCGACAATGGGGTTTCGCCTCCAAAAACGAAGGATGAGCCGCGCGCATCGACCTCCCATGTGTTGTGTGAACTACGGAGCGGTGGAGTGCGAGGGACGCACATGGTCACAGTCTCATCTGCATGGCTCCGTGTACGAGAAGTCGCGGACCGCACCGTGCTTGTGCTACAGGTTGTCGCCGACAGGCCTCTGCTAACGATAGATCGGGAGCAAAGTACGTTGGACAGGATTGTTCGCAATGATATCAATGTGGCTCACTCCGATAATGGGCCGATGACGTTTGCAGCACTCGTGCATGGTCTCGGTGTCACGCGCATCGAACGCTCGGCTGACAACCGCGCGATGCGCGTCTATCTAGAACTGCCAAGCGGATTCCTGTCCCCCACAGAAACGCTCGAAGTTTCAGGAACAATCGAAGCAACAATAGCGAGTGGCATAAATCATCATTACGTAGGTGAGGTGCCACTTGCAAAGGGGGTAACGTTTGACACAAACAAAGCGAACGTGAAGATTGTGGATTTGGATCTGGCGACTGAGCATGGACGCAAACAGACCATGGTGGGGGTAGAGTATATTGGCCATCCTCACCATTTGAGAGGACTATCGTTGATGGATGATGAAGGCGAAAAGAGAGAATTTAAGTATGACTCAGGTTTCTTCATTCACGACCACTTGGATGATCCGGAGTATGGGAAGATTGGGAGATGGTTTTCTATTGATGGCCATTGGCGCAAAGCGCAGCTCATCGCTTTGATACCGACGGGACTCCGCGTTGAGCAAATTCCATTCGAGCTGAGATTCAAGCCGCTGAATTGATTCGGAATCTATCCTACGAGAAGAAGATTGAGGACGGGGAAATGGTCCACCTCAGGCGCGAGAAGGTGGAATACCCCGGTGGCCATGAAATATACTTGAGGTATCCCGACTCCGGAGATGGTGACGTGCTCAGCCGCGTGCAGCAGATCGCACCCGATCCCGCGACCAGCAGTGCCTGGGCCGAGTATGGCTATCTCGGCGCGGCGACCATCACCCGCACCTCGCGGCCGAAGGTGCAGGGCGGGCTCGAACTCGACCACGACCCGGATTCGGATGGGAGTTTCCGGGGGTGGGACTGGTTCGGCCGCCCGGTCGAGCACGAGTGGCGTGATGGCAATGATGCTGTGCTCGACGGCTACCACTACGGCTACCACTACGGCTACAACGCCGCGGGCAGCCGCACGTTCCGTGAGAACGTGCACGCCGACACCACGGCGGACGATCTCGATGAGTTCTACAGCCACGATGACCTGCACCGGCTGGCCGGGATGGAGCGCGGCGACCTCGAGGACAACGGCAGCGGCATCGATGGCACGCCCGGGTTCGAGCAGGACTGGGACCTCGATGGTCTTGGCAACTGGGATGAGTTCGAGGAGCACGAGGACGGCAGCCAGACCCTCGATCAGAGCCGAAGCCACAGCGAAGCCAACGAGATCGAGACGATCGATACCGGCTGGATCGACCCCGTCCACGATGCCGCCGGCAACATGGCCGAGGGGCCGGCGGGTGATGACCCGACCGAGCAGGCGGGCTACACCTACGATGCCTGGAACCGGCTGGTCGAGGTGCACGATGACCAGGACAACCTGCTCGTGACCTACCGCTACAACGGGCTGAACCACCGGGTGCGCAAGCTGGTGGGCGATGATGATCCGGCCAGCGCCGATGAAGTCCGCGAGTTCTACTACAACGAGCAGTGGCAGGTGCTCGA
>PUOM01000017.1 GCA_003552795.1 Halomonas sp.
CACCTGCCCCGGCGTCAGCGGCTCACCCGCCGCCAGCAGGGGAACGGGCAGACGCAGCGCCGAGGGCGGTGCCGGGAAGCGCAGCAGCACATCGGCGATGGAGCGCGCGGCCAGGGTAAAATGGGTCTGGGTGGAGGACGGCGCCGCCTCCCCCCCCGGGCGCGTCGCCGGTGAGCCGCCGCGCGCCTCGCGGCCGGTCTGGGCCGACTCGGCAAGCCGGGGATCCTGCGGGGTTCGCCCCCGGGCATCGAGGCGGGAATCGCTGTGCAGGGCGCGCGGCGCCTCGGAGGGAGAGACGGGGCGCACGGGCTCGTTGAGGTCCCGCGCCGCAGGCGTGTCGGCGCGCTTGCCCAGCACCTGGTGCAGGACAGTATCGATCAGCGAGTTGATCCCGCTCACGGCTCCTTGTTGCCGAACCGGTGGCTGGCATCTATCGGCCTGGCACCCTGCTGGGGTCCATAGGCGCGATTGAGGGCCTGCTGGCGGCGCGAGCTGCCGATCAGCTCACCCAGCTCATCCCGCCGCGCTACCAGGTGGCGGCGAATCTCCATGTCCTGCTCCAGAATCTGCTCCAGCAGCGCCGCCTTGCGGGCGGCTCGGGGCTCATCCAGACCCTGCTGGGCATCCATGCGGCGGATGCGCTCGACCTGAACCAGATAGTCGCTCTCCTGCTCGACCAGCGCCGCCCAGTCGCCCGCCTGCGCCAGGTTCAGCATGCTGGTGGAGGTCTCGAGCAGCGACTGATACGCGGACAGCACCAGCTCCTGGCGATCGTCCGGAGAGTGGGCACTGGCCATGTCATTCACCACCCGCAGCAGAGCCCATCTCGCGCCAGGCCGAGGCGACGTTCTCGAGCAGCGATTCGGCCTGGTCCAGGCTCTGGAGATCGTTATGCAGATTGGCCGCCAGCAGCAGGCGAGCGATGTAGTCGTAGAGCGACCCCAGCCGCTCGGCCACCTCTCCCCCCTTCTCGGTATCCAGGGCGGCCGCCAGGCCACTGTTGACGATATCCAGCGCCTTCGAGATGGAGCGCCCCTTCTCCGCCACGTTGCCCGCCTCCATGTGAATACGCGCCGCCCGCATGGCCGCCAGGGCGCCATCGAACAGCATGACGATCAGCTGGTGCGGGGTCGCCGACATCACGCCGCTCTCCACACCGACACGGGCATAGGCACTGGCTCCACGGCCGTAAGCGGCGGCTCCACGCATGGCACTCATAAGGGGATCTCCTGTTGCTGACATGGCGATCACATCGGGTGCTGGATCGCGTCGATTGTCGCCTGTCGTCCCGACACCAGGCGGTGCGGGACATGAATAGAGTATGGCAGGCTCTTCACCCCACAAGAGAGTGAACAACCCTTGCCAACCGGGTTATTTCCCGTTATCGGCGCCTTCCGCGCAGACTTTAGGTGCCAAGAACACTCTTTCGGGCACGCTTCTGGCCGGTGCAGCGCCGCGCACTTACTGATAACCGGCCCCCGGCTCAGCAGGAGACCGCCAGCACCTCGGCGACCTCGCCGAGGTTGCGCAGACGCTCGCCGCGCAGCATCTGACCCAGCGACTCACCGGGCGCCTGGACCCGATCGGTCAGCTGCACCTGGCCGATGCGCCCCTGATCGTCCAGGCGCTGGACCCAGCCCAGCTGGCCGCTGGTAAAGCGCACCAGAGTGCCGATGGGTACGACGCCAGAATGCTTGAGGTAGCGCTTCACCCAGCGCGGATCGAACTGCTCGGGGTGGCTGAGCAGATAGCGGTAGCAGTCGCTGATCTTCCAGGCGGGCCGGTCGGGGCGGTCACGGCGCATCGCCTCGATGACGTCCACCACGCTGGCCAGTCGGCTAAGCTCGCCGATCCGCTCGGCCTCGAGCCCCCGAGGATAGCCGCTGCCATCCAGGCGCTCGTTGATGCGCACGACCACCGCTTCCACCACGCCGGGCGCCAACCAGTGGCAGGCGGAAAGACGCTGGCGCAGCTCGTCCACGTGCCTCTGAAGCGCCTCCCTGCGGGCGTCGTCAAACGCCTCGGCCTGCAGCAGCTCCTCCGGCAGCAGCGCCTTGCCCAGGTCGTGCACCATGGCGCAGGCGGTCAGCGCCTTCAGCGCATCCCGAGGCAGCGACCCCGTGGAGGCCAGATCCAGCATATGCACCGCCACCCCCAGCGCGTGGCGCACCAGCGGCGGCTCATCGTGCATGCAGAAGGTCGCGAAGAGCAGCGCCTCGCGATCCTCCGCGTGGAGCCCGAGCAGACGATCGGTGAAGCGGGAGAGTTGGACGGAGTCGAGGCGCCCCCCCTCCTGAAGCTCCAGCACCTGGGCGTCCAGATAGCCGGCGATGCGCGCCAGCCGCCTGGCCATCGGCGTCGCATAGCGAACGACGTTACGCCGGCTCACCGGAGGCGGAGCCGCGGCGTCGGTCTGAAAGAGCAGGGAAGGCAGCAGGCTGCTGTCGCCGACCGCGCCCTGGCGCACGGATTCACGCTCGATCTCGCGCACGAAGTGCCACAGCTGGCGCTCCTGGTCGCCGCTGGGCGAGCTAAACCTGAAGCCGGCGCGAATGGCCTGGCGCTCGGTATCCGTCTGGGCGTGACGGGGCAGCCCCCTGATCGCGAAGCGCACCCCGTTGAGGAAGCAGAGCTCGATCTCCAGGGGCGCATCCGCGGCCAGCAGGGGCGCCGCCGTGAGCGGCAGCTCCAGCAGACAGCCCTCTAGGGAGAGGTCCTTGAGGTCGCCCTGCAGCGGCGCATCCTCGCCGCCTCCGCGCAGGATGGCCCCCACCTCCATGCCCAGGCGCAGCCGAGCACGGAAGGAGGCGCGGCGCTGCAGCACCTCCAGGCTGGTCGGATAGAGGCAGACCCCAAACAGCTTCCCCGCCTGTTCCCGACACTCGCTCATGACCAGGGGCGGTGTCCGCAGCATCTGGTCGTGGCTCTGCCCCAGCAGGCGGAAGGGCGCCCCGCGCTTGAGCGCCGGCGCCACCTCGCGGATGGCGCTGATATCCAGCGTCAGCTGCTCCCCCGGCAGCTGTTCCACCACCAGCACCGGCAGCGGGCGACTCTGTTCGGCCTCGAGCTGCAGCGACGCCCCGCCGGGCTGGCTGAGCCGCGCCAGCATCTCCTCCATCTCGGTGGGCGCGGTCACCCGAACATAGCCGTCCACTGCTCCTGACATCCCTGCCTCGCTCTCTGCAATCACCTCGATGCGTCAGCCGCCTCACCATGAAG
>PUOM01000081.1 GCA_003552795.1 Halomonas sp.
AGACACGCATCCGCCGGGTGCTGCCGGGCTGGGACGGGAAGCTGCCCGAGCCCATCGCCCCCGCCGCGCAGGCCGCGTCGGCTCAGGCGCCGGACAGCGCCGCGCCTCGCGGTGCCGGTATCGGCGGGAGAGTCGGCGGCCCGGGAGAGGAGGGGCGTGGCGCCCTGGCCGGCGTCGCCCTGGCGGGGGCGGTGGTGGCAAGCGTCGGTCAGCCGGACCCCGAGGCCCTGGCCGCGGCTCGCCGCCGCCTGGCCGGCATCGACGCGCGGCTGGTCGAGGCCGCCCATGATCCCTTTGCCGCCCGCGCGCTGGTCTACGGCATCCTGATGGGGGCCGACCCGGCAAGCCGCGAGGCCCAGCGGCAGGTGCTGGTCAACCAGGCGCTGCCCGAGGTGCTCCGCGAGCTCGATGCCCTCGCCGCCCCCCTGGCGACGCTGACAGCGGGTGACCGCCTGCCGCTGATCGAGCTGGCCCTGCCGGTGCTGCGCCAGCTCTCGGCGGCCCAGTTCGCGCGTTTTCGTGCCTGCCTCGACGCGCTGATGGCCGCAGAGAACGCGCCGGGCGCCTTGCAGTGGGCGCTGCATCGGCTGGTGCTGGTGGGCATCGAGGGGGAGCGCCGGGCGCGGCGCGACCGGCATCTCCGCGATCTGGCGGGGCCGCTGTCGCTGCTGATGTCGACCCTCTCACTGTCAGGGCAGGGAACCGTGGACGAGCTTCGAGGGTCGCTTGAACAGGCGGGCAGGGCGCTGAACGTCTCGCTTCACCCGGTGAGCGAGGCCCCCTCGGCGGCGGAGCTGGACTGGGCCATGGAACGGCTGGTGCGACTCGTCCAGGCCGAGCGCGGGCCTCTGCTGGCGGCCATGGTCTGCTGCGTGGAGCAGGATGGCCGAATCGCCCCGCAAGAGGCCGAGCTGCTGCGGGCGGTGGCCTGGACCCTGGGCTGTCCGCTGCCTCTGCATGATGGCCAGCGTGACGACTAAACCGGGTTCCTGCTTGCGGGAGGCTATCCGCCTCTGGTGCAATGTGTCCCCTTCAGAATTCCGACGTGCAGGAGCATGCACATGCAAAAGACACCCTGGAAACCCGCCCTGCTGGCGGCACTGATGGCCCTGGGCCTGGCCGGCTGCGGCAACGGTGACGAGCCGACGCCGCCGGCGGCCGAGGAGGCCGCGGACGAGCCTGCCGAGCAGGAAGCGCCCGTCGAGCCGGCCGAGGACGAGCCCGAGGCGCTCGACGAGGAGCTGTCACCCGAGGAGCAGGCGGGGCTGGCCGAGGAGGAAGCGCCCGCCGACGAGATGGCCGATGAGGTGCCGGAGGAGATTCCCGAGGGTGAGACCCTGGGGGAGTCGCCCGCCAGCACCCTGGATGAAGGCGCGGCGCTGCCCGGCGAGACCACCCGCGACGAGATCGACGCCATGCTCGAGGAGACCGAACGACGCTTCGATGAGGCGCAGCGGAGCATCGAGGAGCAGTTCGAGGAAGCCGAGGGTGAAGCTGCCGTCCCCGACCCCATGGAGGGGGACGACGCCTATGATGCCGGGATGGACTTCGACTCCAGCCTGGGTGATGACCAGCTCGATACCGGCGGGCCGAGCAGCTCCGACATCGATACCATCATCGAGGAGCAGGAGCGCCGCTTCGAGGAGGCCCAGCAGCGGCTCGAGGAGCAGTTCGATGAGGTGGAGCAGGAGCTTCCCGAGTTCGAGCCCATGGAGGGGACCGATGATTTCGAGTTCGAGCCCATGGAGACCGAGGCCCCCTGAGGCCTTTCCGCCGATAGGCCCAACACAAAAAAGGCCCACCGCGAGGTGGGCCTTTCCTGTTGCTGTGGCCACGCCAGGAGCGCGTGGCCAACCGCTCGCCGAATCAGTCGGCAACGCGGATGTTGGAGGCCTGAAGGCCCTTCTTGCCCTGAGTCACCTCGAAGGAGACCTTCTGGCCGTCCTGCAGGGACTTGAAGCCTTCAGCCTGAATCTCGGAGAAGTGAGCGAACAGGTCATCACCGCCGTCGTCCGGGGAGATGAAGCCGTAGCCCTTGGTGTCGTTGAACCACTTGACAGTGCCAGTTGCCATTGTCGATTTCCTTAACATACTGTAATGATCGTGCCGGGCTCGCCGAGGCGAGATCCCGATATGCGTGGGCATGACAAGAAGAAGTGCGCACTGGGTGCATCGAAGGGTTCGAACGACAACCGACGACTTGTTTCCTGTTGACCAACGCTGCGGTACGGTGCCGAGACACCCTGACGGTTCGCCTGTCAGCGACGAGGCCGCCACCCGCAGAACCACTGTAGATCGAATCCCCTCGGTCAGCAAGCCCGCCAATCGACGCAAGGAATGCCTGCTCCCTCATGTTTATCGACGCTCAGTTCTGGCCCTTCCTGGTGGCCATTACCCTGCTCTCGCTCAGCCCCGGAGTGGATACGCTGCTGGTGATACGCAACACCGCCCGGGGCGGGGTGCGCGACGGCGTGCTGACCAGCCTGGCGATCTGCTGCGGGCTCTTCATCCATGCCGCCGTCTCGGCGCTGGGCATCTCGCTGATCCTGCTGCAGTCAGCCTGGGCCTTCGGGATGCTGAAGCTCGCCGGCGCCGCCTATCTGGTGTGGCTGGGTGCCCAGAGCCTGCTGGCGGCCCGGCGGGGCCAGGGGCTGCCGGTGGCGGGGGTCGCCGGTGAGCGTCGGCCGGTTCCGGTGTGGCGACCGCTGCGAGAGGGGCTGCTCTCCAACGTGCTCAACCCCAAGACGGTGGTCTTCTACATGGCCTTCCTGCCCCAGTTCATCGCCCCCGGTGACCCGGCCCTGGCCAAGTCGCTGTTCCTGGCCGGGGTGCACTTCGTGATCGCCAACCTCTGGCAGATCGCCGTGGCGGTGATGGTGGGCAGCGCCGGCCGGCTGCTGGCCAGCCGCGTCTTCGTCCGCGGCCTCAACGGTGCCACCGGGGCGGTGCTGGTGGCCTTCGGCATCAAGCTGGCCTTCGAGCGCCCCCCGGTCTAGAAGCTGGAAGAGCGTCGCTTCGCTCCTGGACGCTTGAAGCTGGAAGAAAACCCTCCCCGGCTTCGCCGGGAGCTGGAAGAAAAAACTTGACGCCGGGTTGGGTGGCAACAGGCTGCCTTCCAGCTTCCAGCTTCCAGCTTCCAGCTTCCAGCTTCCAGCTTCCAGCTTCCAGCTTCCAGCTTCCAGCTTCCAGCTTCCAGC
>PUOM01000029.1 GCA_003552795.1 Halomonas sp.
GCGCTTCTTGTCCAGCTTGCCGACGCTGGTCTTGGGGATCTCGTCGACGCAGCGGATCGTGGAGGGCAGCGCCCAGCGGTTGATCTGCCCCTCGCTGACGAAGCGCTTGAGGAAGTCCAGGACCGCCTCGCTGCTGGGCGGGTGGTCGAGATCCGTGGGGACCACCAGGGCGGCGGGCCGCTCGCCCCACTGCTCGTCGGCGATACCGATCACCGCCACCTCGGCCACGCCGGGGCACTGGGCGATCAGGTTCTCCAGCTCGAGGGAGGAGACCCACTCGCCGCCGGTCTTGATCACATCCTTGATGCGGTCGCGGATCTCGAGGAAGCCGCGCTCGTCGAGGGTCGCCACATCGCCGGTGTGCAGCCAGCCGTCCCGCCACAGCGCTTCGCTGCGGGTGGTCTCCTTGTAGTAGGCCTGGGTCAGCCAGGGCGCTCGGACCCGCACCTCGCCCACGCTCTCGCCATCCTGGGGCAGCGGGGTACCGCTCTCGTCCACCACCTGCAGATGCACCAGCGGCACCGGCACGCCGGCCTTGCAGCGCCACGGCAGCTGGGTCTCGAAGTCGGCCCCGGCGATATCCCGGGGCAGGATGTCGGCGGTGAGCAGCGGGCAGGTCTCGGACATGCCGTAGGCGCTGCGGGTGTCGATGCCCAGCGCCCAGGCCTTGCGGGAGAGCGCCTGGGTCAGCGGACTGCCGCCCACCAGCACCTTCCAGCCGGAGAGGTCGACCTTGCCCGAGGCGATCGCCTCGGCGCCGACCACCATGCCCAGCAGGGTGGGCACGCAGTGGGAGAAGTCCACCTTCTCGCTGACCAGCAGCTTGATCAGCATCTCCGGCTCGTAGCGCCCGGGGTAGACCTGTGTAGCGCCGAGCAGGGTGGCGGTGTAGGGCACGCCCCAGGCGTGGACGTGGAACATCGGGGTGATCGGCATGTAGACCTTGTCGCGGTCGAGCAGCTCGAAGCCCGGTGCCTGGAAGGTGCTGGCCTCGCCCAGGGTGTGCAGCACCAGCTGGCGGTGGGTGAAGTAGACTCCCTTGGGGTTGCCGGTGGTGCCGGTGGTGTAAAACAGCGTGGCCACCGCGTTCTCGTCGAAGGTGGGAAAGTCGTAGTGGCCCGGCTGCTCGGCCAGCAGCGTCTCGTACTCGCCCGCCAGGGGCAGGGCGGTCTCGAGGGGCGCATCCTCCTCCTGGCAGAGCAGGTAGCCGCGGATGCGCGGCAGCCGCTCGTGGAGCCCCTCCAGCAGGGGGACGAAGTCGCGATGCACGAGCACGAAGTCGTCCTCGGCGTGCTCCATGGTGTAGTGGATCTGCTCCGGCGAGAGGCGCACGTTCACGGTGTGCAGGATGGCCCCCAGCATGGGCACGGCGAAGAAGGCTTCCAGGTAGCGGTGGCTGTCCCAGTCGAGCACCGCCACCACATCGCCGGCGCGCACGCCCTGGGCGTCGAGCAGATGGGCGAGCTGATGCACCCGCTCCCGGAAGCGGCGGTAGCTGTGGCGGCTGAGGTCGCGGTAGACGATGGGGTTGTCGCCGGCCATGCGCACACCGCTCTCCAGCAGTTCGCCGATCAGCAGCGGCGGGTTGCTGGCCGAGGGGGTGGGCGGCAGGATCTTGGGTTGGACGGTGGTCATGATGATTGCTCCTGTCGTCGTTCTTACTGGCGCTCGATCAGCAGGGCGATGCCCTGGCCGCCGCCGATGCAGAGGGTGATCAGGCCGTAGCGGCCCCCGATGCGCTCAAGCTCCGCCAGCGCCTTGATGGTGAGGATGGCGCCGGTGGCGCCCACCGGGTGGCCCAGACCCACGGCGCCGCCGTTGGGGTTGAGCCGCTCGGCGGGAAAGCCCAGCTCGTCGGCCACCGCCATGGCCTGGGCGGCGAAGGCCTCGTTGGACTCGATGACGTCGATATCGGCCATGGCCAGGCCGGCCTGCTCCAGGCAGCGACGCACGGCGGGAATCGGCCCCAGGCCCATCAGGCGGGGCTCGACCCCGGCGGTGGCGCCCACCAGGAAGCGTGCGCGGGGCGAGAGGCCGCGCCGCTCGGCCTCGTCGGCGTGGGCCAGCACCAGGCTCGCCGCGCCGTCGTTGAGGCCCGAGGCGTTGCCGGCGGTGACCACGCCCTCCTTCTGGAAGGCGGGCCGAAGCCGGGCCAGGTCCTCCAGAGTGACGCCGTCGCGCACGTGCTCGTCCTGGGCGAAGACGCGCTCCTGGCGGCCCTGGCGCACGGTGACCGGCACGATCTGCTCATCGAAGCGCCCCTCGGCGATGGCCCGGGCCGCCTTGTGGTGGCTCTCCAGGGCGAAGCGGTCCACCGCCTCACGGGTCAGGCCGTGGCGGCTGGCGATGTTCTCGGCGGTGCAGCCCATATGGCCGCTGCCGAAGGGGTCGCTGAGAATCCCCAGGGTCAGGTCGGTGACCGAGGCGTGACCCATGCGCAGGCCGCTGCGCGCCTGGGGCGGCAGCAGGTAGGCGCCGCGGCTCATGGACTCGGCGCCGCCGGCCAGCGCCAGGCGGCTGTCGCCCAGGGCGATCTGCTGGGCGGCGGAGAGCAGCGCCTGCACCCCGGAGCCGCACAGGCGGTTGACGTTGAAGGCGCCGGCCTCGTCGGGTACGCCGGCCTCCCGGGCGATATGCCGCGCCAGGTAGGCGTCCTCGGGGCCGGTGGTGATGATATGGCCGTAGACGGCGTGGTCGATGGCTGCGGCCTCGACGCCGGAGCGTGCCAGCGCCTCCCGGGCGGTGAGGGTGCCGAGCTCATGGGGGGCGAGGCCTGAGAGGCTGCCGCCGAAGCCGCCGATGGCGGTGCGGGCGCCGCCCAGAATGACAACGGAATCCAGATGCATGGGGTCTCTCCTGGTTCAGGCCTTGCCCAGCAGCGAGCGGGCAACGACTTCCTTCATGATCTCCGAGGTGCCGGCGTAGATGGTCTGCACCCGGGCATCCAGATAGAAGCGCGAGATGGGATACTCGCGGGTGTAGCCGTAGCCGCCGAACAGCTGCAGGCAGGTATCGGCGGTGGCGCACTGCATCTCGGTGAGGCGCAGCTTGAGGATGGCGGCCTCGGTGGGGCCCATGGCGCCCCGGCGGTACTGCGCCATGCACTTCTCGAGATAGGCGCGGCCCAGCTCGATGTCGGCCTGCACCTCGGCCAGGGTGAAGCGGGTGTTCTGGAAGTCGCCCACCCGCTGGCCGAAGGCGCGCCGCTCCTGGACGTACGCCAGGGTCAGCGCCAGGGCCCCCTCCATGGCGCCCAGGGCCTGGGCGCCGACGCCGAGGCGCTCCCGGGGCAGCTCCTGCATCAGGTAGGCGAAGCCCTGGCCCTCCTCGCCGAGCAGGGCGTCGGCGGGGAGCTCCATGCCGTCGAAGAAGAGCTCGGCGGTGTCGCTGGCGTGCTGGCCGATCTTCTTGATCGGCTGGCCCCGGGAGAAGCCGGCCAGGGCGGTGTCGACCAGGAAGAGCGACACCCCCTTGGCACCCGCCTGGGGGTCGGTCTTGGCGCAGACGATCACCAGGTCGGCCACCTGGCCGTTGGTGATGAACAGCTTGCTGCCGTCCAGGCGCCAGCCGCCCTCGGTGCGCCGGGCGCGGGTCTTCATGGCGGCCAGGTCGCTGCCGGCGCCGGGCTCGGTCATGGCGATGGCGCCGATGGTTTCACCGCGGGCCATGGCCGGCAGCCAGCGCTGCTGCTGGGCCGGGGTGGCGATATGCAGCAGGTAGGGCATGACGATATTGGCGTGGATGTTGTAGGCGCTGGCCAGGCCGCCGAAGCCCTGCCGGGAGATCTCCTCCACGGCGAGCTGGGTGATGGCGAAGTCGGCGCCGGCACCGCCCAGGGCTTCGGGCATGTCGATGCCCAGCAGCCCGGCGTCGCCCATGCGCTGCCACATGGCCCGCGGCATCTCGCCGGCCGCCTCCCAGGCCTCGTAGTGGGGGGCCACCTCCTGCTCCAGGAAGCGGCAGATCATGTCGTGGAACAGCGGGGTCAGCTCATCCCGGTGAATATCCTGGGTCACGCGTTCAGCTCCTTGCGCAGGTGTCGCTTGAGAATCTTGCCGGCGGTGCTCTTGGGCAGGGCATCGACGAAGAGCACCCGCTTGGGCACCTTGTAGGGCGCCATGACGTCCTTGGCATGGGCGATCAGCGCCTCCTCGCTGGCCGTCTCGCCCTCCTTGAGCACCACCACGGCGGTGATCGCCTCGATCCACTTCTCGTCGGGCAGGCCGATCACCGCCACCTCGGAGACGGCGGGATGCTGGAAGAGCCCCTCCTCCACCTCGCGGCTGGCCACCACCACGCCGCCGGTGTTGATGACGTCCTTGATGCGGTCGACGATATAGAGGTAGCCCGCCTCGTCGACGTAGCCCACGTCGCCGGAGTGGAACCAGCCGCCGAGAAAGGCCTCCTCGGTCATCTCCGGCTTGTCCCAGTAGCCGGTGAGCAGCTGGGGCGAGCGGTGGACGATCTCGCCGTGCTCCCCCGGGGCCACGTCGTTCATCTCGGCGTCGACGATGCGGGTCTCCACGGTAAGGATGGGGCGCCCCGCCGAGGCCGGGCGCTCGTCGTGCTCCTCCGGGCGCAGCACCGTGGCCAGGGGGGCGATCTCGCTCTGGCCGTAGCAGTTGTAGAGCCCCACCCCGGGAATGCGCTGGAGCAGCTCCTCCAGCACCGGTACCGGCATGATGGAGGCGCCGTAGTAGGCCTTCTTCAGGCGGCTCAGGTCGGAGCGTTCGAAGTCGGGGTGGCGCAGCAGGCTGATCCACACCGTGGGCGGGGCGAAGAAGGAGACGATGCCCTGGCGGCTGATCTGGGCCAGGCAGTCGTCGGGCAGCGGCGCCTCGCGCAGGTGGACCGGCGCACCCAGCAGCAGCGCCGGCATCAGGAAGACGTGCATCTGCGCCGAGTGATAGAGCGGCAGGGCGGCCAGCATCGGCTCGTCGCTCTTGATGTCGAGCTCCACCATGCAGGCCATGTACTCGGCGAGCAGCGCCTGGTGGGTCATCATCGCCGCCTTGGGGGCGGCGGTGGTGCCGGAGGTGTAGAGCAGCTGGGCGAGGCTTGCCCCCTCCACGGCCACCTCCGGCTCGGCGGCGCTGCCCGCGCCGGCGGCCATGGCCAGCACGTCGAAGCCGCTTTCGCCCCCGGCATGCAGGGTGCCGGTGAGAGGCAGCGACATGCCCTCGGTGGCGGCGACGACGTTCTCGGCCAGGCTGAGGTCGCTGAGCAGGCCGGCGGCGCCGGACTGCTCGAGGATATAGCCGAGCTCCTCGGCGTTCAGGGCGTAGTTCACCGGCACGTGCACCAGGCCGGCCCGGGTCGCCGCCAGCCAGGCGATGACGTAGGCGTCGGAGTTCTTGCCGTAGACCGCCAGGCGGTCACCGGGGGCGAGGCCGGCACCGAGCAGGGCGTTGGCCACCCGGTTCACGGCCTGGTCGAGCTCGCCGTAGCGCCACTGGCGGTCGTTGAAGGCCAGGGCCAGCCGGTCGCCGTGCTTGCGGGCGCTGCGTGTCAGAGCGGCGCCGATGGTGTTCTGCTGAATGCGTGACGTGGTCGGCGTGATTGATGTTGTTGTCATTTGCTACCTCGCGAGTCCATCAAGGCTTTCGAGGAGAGAGGGCGGCGCCTTTCTCGAGGCTGTGCCGGGCGCTCTGCGGCAGCGCGCCCGGCTGGCCCTTACTGTCCTGCTTCGTATGTGATGCCGTCTCGAATTCTTCGGGGCACAGGACCCAGAGCAGCGAGGCTCTGGCGCCTGAGCGAGAGGGGGGAATCACCGCCGTCATGGGCTTGGCTCCCGGTGCTGTTCAGCTGTTCTGGTTGACCAGGTGACACTTGCTGTCGGCCAACGGGCGGAAGGCCTCATCGGCGGGGATGGTGCGGACCAGCTCGAACAGGTCATCCTCGTCGGCCGATTCCTCCGGCGACTTCACCTCCACCAGATACATGTCGTGCACCATGCGGCCGTCCTCGCGGATATGGCCATTGGTGGCGAAGATGTCGTTGATCGGTGTAGCGGCCATCTGTTCGCGGACCGCCTGGGCCTCGTCGGTGCCGATGGCGTCCACCGCCCGCAGGTAGTGGAGGGTGCTGGAGTAGAGACCGGCGTGGACCATGGTCGGCATGTTGCCGGTACGCTCGCGGAAGCGCTCGGCCCAGGCGCGGCTCTCCTCGTTGAGGTCGTAGTACCAGGCCTTGGTGAACTGCAGGCCCTGGGCATCCTCCAGGCCGATGCTGCGGATATCGGTGCTGAACAGCACCATGCCGGCCAGGATCTGCCCCGCCTGGGTGATCCCGAATTCGCTGGCGGTGGTGATGGCGTTGATGGTGTCGCCGCCGGCATTGTTGAGGGCGATCACGTCGGCGCCCGACGCCTGGGCCTGGAGCATGAAAGAGGAGAAGTCGCTGCTGGGGAAGGGGTGGCGGGCCTGGCCGACGATGGTGCCGCCGTTCTCCAGCACGACACGTTCCACGTCGGCTTCCAGGGCGTGGCCGAAGGAGTAGTCGGCGCTGAGCAGGTACCAGTTGGGGTTGCCCTCCTGGGTAATGGCGCGGGCGGTGCCGTTGGACATGGCCCAGGTGTCATAGACCCAGTGGATATGGTTGGGCGAGCAGCTTTCGTTGGTGACGCCCGACGAGACGGCGCCGTTGACCAGGCCCAGGCGGTTCTCTTCCTCCAGCAGGCGCACGGCGGCCATGGTCACCGAGGAGGCCACCAGCCCGGTGACCATGTCGACGTTGCGTTCGTCGATCCACTCGCGAACGATGCTGGAGCCCACGTCGGCGCTGTTGCGGTCGTCGGCGCTGAAGACCACGATATCGGCGCCGGCCACGCTGCCGCCCACGTCCTCGATGGCCATCTGGATGGCGTCCAGCCCCAGCGGGCCGATGGGATCGCGATAGATCCCGGACATGTCGGCCAGGTAGCCGATGCGGATCTCGTTGTCGGTAATTTCGGTGGCGCCGGCCTGGGAGGCGAGCATGACGGAGGCGGCGAGAGCGCCCAGAGCGAACTGGCGGGTATTGATCATCGATAAGCCCTTGCGTTGTTGTTGTGTGCTTTGGCTGTGTCGGGACAGGCGGCGAGCGCATGTCCCGGCTCCATATTAGGAATAAAGCGGGGGCCGGGGTTGATCGATCGAGCCAGGTTTTTTGCAATTCCTGCCAATATGAACGCCAGTTTCGGCGGTATGGCTAATCATAAGGTCGTAGAGAGAGCATAAGCGGCCAGGCTGGCCGGCGCGGCAAGGCCAGGTTGCCGAGAACGCAAAAGGGCGCCCGAAGGCGCCCTCTGGTTCCTGCTTGAGCCGATGGCTCAGTGGTCGTGATCATGGCTATGACCGTGATCATGTTCGTCGTGATCGTGGCCATGCCCATGATCGTCGTGGCCCGGCTCGGCCAGGGCGTCATGCAGGGTCTGGGCGTTGTGGCGCATCATGCCCAGATAGGTGCTGGCCTCGCCCTCGGCGGCCAGGGCATCGGCGTAGAGCGTGCCGGCGATGGGCAGGCCGGTCTCCTCGGCGAGCTGGTTGATGATCGCCTGGCTGGTCATGTTCTCGTGGAACAGCGCCTTGACGTTCTCTTCGCGGATCACGTCGATCAGGCGAGCCATGTCGCCGGCGCTGGGCTCCGCCTCGGTGGAGAGGCCCACCGGTGACAGGAAGTTCAGGCCGTAGGCGTTGGCGAAGTAGCCGAAGGAGTCGTGGCCGGTGATCACGCTGGTGGAGGCGGGAATCTCGCTGATCACCCGGCGCATCTCCTCGTCCATGGCCTGCATCTCGGCGATATAGCGCTCCGCGTTCTCGCGGTAGGCGGCCTCGTTGTCAGGATCGGCCTCGATCAGGCCCTCCATGATGTTGCCGACGTAGACCTGGCCCATGGCCAGATCCTGCCAGGCGTGGGGATCGTAGTCGCCGTGGACGTGATCATGGTCGTTGCCATGCCCATGGTCGTCATGGCCATGATCGTCGTGGTCATGGCCATGGTCGTCATGATCGTGGTCGTGGCCATGGTCGTCGTGATCGTGGTCATGGCCATGGTCGTCATGATCGTGGTCGTGGCCATGGTCGTCATGATCGTGGTCGTGGCCATGGTCGTCGTGATCGTGGTCGTGGCCATGGTCGTCGTGATCATGGTCGTGGCCGTGATCGTCATGATCATGGTCGTGCCCGTGATCGTGGCCGTGGTACTCCAGCTTGTCGATGCCATCGGTGGCGGTGACCAGCGGACCGGCATAGTCGCTGGAGTCGAGCAGGCGCTCCATCCAGCCTTCGAACAGCAGGCCGTTGAAGACCACCAGGTCGGCGTCGGCCAGGGCGCGGGCGTCACGCGGGGTGGGCGAGTAGACGTGGGCGTCGCTGTCGGGCCCGACCAGGGAGGTCACCTCGACGTGTTCGCCGCCGACGTTCTCTACCATGTCGGCGAGGATGCTGAAGCTGGTGACCACCTGGACGCGTTCGGCGGCGATGGCGGCGGGCAGGGCCAGCATGGCCGAGACGCCCAGCAGGGCGGCGGAGGGTTTGGCGAAGCGCATGGAATGATACTCCTTGGTTTGTTATGGCGATCAGTGGGGTTCGGGAGCGCCCAGGGGCGCTGCATGACGACGCAGGCGCCGCAGCAGGCTGTGCTGGCTTCCGAACAGGGCAGAGAACACGTAGCCGACGCCGGCCAGAAGAATGATTGCCGGGCCGGATGGGATGTTGAAGTGGTAGGAGAGCAGCAGCCCTCCGGTGCTGGCGACCAGCGCGATGCCGATGGCCACGGCGATCAGCCCCTCCAGGCGCTTGCTCCAGAAGCGTGCCGCCGTGGCCGGCAGCATCATCAGGCCCACGGCCATCAGGGTGCCCAGGGTCTGGAAGCCGGCGGTGAGGTTGAGCACCACCAGGCCCAGGAAGACGCCGTGCGCGAGGCTGCCGCGCACCCCCTGGCCGCGCAGAAAGAGCGGATCGAGGCACTCCACCACCAGGGCGCGAAAGATCACCGCCAGGGTGATCACGATCAGGCTGCTGATGGCGGCAATCAGCAGCAGCGAGGTCGAGTTGACCGCCAGTATCGAGCCGAACAGCACATGGGTGAGGTCCACGCTGCTGCCGCCCAGGGAGATGATCATCACCCCGGCAGCCAGCGAGATCAGGAAGAAGCTGGCCATGGCGGCGTCTTCGCGCTGGCCGGACATCTGCGACACGCTGCCCGCCAGCACGGCCACCAGCAGCCCCGAGAGGATGCCGCCGAGGCTCATCATCGGCAGGGAGAAGCCCGCGACCAGAAAGCCCAGCGCGACCCCGGGCAGGATGGCGTGGGCCATGGCATCGCCGATCAGGCTCATGCCGCGCAGCACCAGGAAGACCCCCATGGGGGGAGCCGCCAGCGACAGGGCGAAGCTGGCGATCAGGGCGCGCCGCATGAAGCCATAGTCGAAAGGCGCGATCAGCCATTCGTGCAGCAGCGTCAGCATGAGCCCACCCCGCTGATGGCGTGGGTGAGAAAGGGCGCCGGCGAGTCGGCAATGGGCTGCTGCAGGAAGCTCTCCACGGGAGCCCAGCGGGCATGGCCGCCGGCGAGAACGATGGCCTCGCTGGCCAGGCGGGACAGCTGCTCCATATCGTGGAGCACCACGATGATGGTGGCCCCGTCGCGGGCCATGTCGCGCAGCACGGTCATCAGGACCTCCACCGTCTCGCTGTCGACGTTGGCGAAGGGCTCGTCCAGCAGCAGCAGTTCGGCCTCCTGCATCAGGGTGCGGCCGATCAGGGCGCGCTGGCGCTGGCCGCCGGAGAGCTCGCCGAGCGGACGGTGGGCCAGGTGCGATATGCCCAGACGGGACATGATCTCACGCCCTTTTCGATAGTGGGCGGCACAGTAGCCTTTCAGCGCCCCGTGGCTGGGCCAGCTGCCGGTCATCACCAGCTCCTCGACGCTCATCGGAAAGGTGAGATCGAGTGCCAGCTGCTGGGGCAGCCAGGCGCGCCGCTCCTTGGGAACCGAGCACTCCACGCGTCCCGCAATGGGCTTGAGCATGCCCATGATGCCCTGGATCAGGGTGCTCTTGCCGGTGCCGTTGGCGCCGATCAGGGCGGTGATGGCACCGTCACGAAATTCGCCGTTGATGTGCTCAAGCACCGTGCGGCTGCCCTGGGCGAGCTGCAGGTCGCAGAGCCGCAGGCGAGCTGTCTGGGTCGCCATCAGCTCCACCACCCGGCGGCCCAGGAGACCGTCAGCCAGAGCAGGGCGAGGGGCAGCAGCACCAGCATCAGCCGGCGGCCGACCGACAGCGACATGAGAGAGAAGTGGCAAGGCCCCTCGGGGCGATGCCGGTGAGCGCGGTGTGCCATGGGAACAGTACCTCGTGACGACAATACAAAGTTATAACATAACAAGGAGCGCCCGGAAATGATGACCTGCCGGGCGCCTCGGCGGGGCTCAGTATCCATGAAATGGCACCAAATGAAAGGCTCAGATGGCGTGCTGTTCACGACCCGTATCGTCGCGCTGCCGACGCGTGACGTGGCGCCCCAGCAGGCCCCCATAAGGGCCCAGCAGCGCCGAGGTCAGATAGCCGACGCCGGCCAGCAGCACGATGGCCGGGCCTGCCGGCAGGTCGAGGTGATAAGAGAGTAGCAACCCCACGATGCTGGACAGCACCGCCAGGCCACAGGCCAGCGGCAGCAGGGTCTCCAGGCGCCGGCTCCAGTAGCGGGCCGCGGTGGCGGGCAGCAGCATCAGGCCGGCCGCCATCAGGGCGCCGAGTGTCTGGAAACTCACCACCAGAGTGGTCACGGCAAGACCCATGAACAGCGCTTTCGTCCAGCCGGCATGGCGGCCCTGCAGGGTAAGGAAGAGCGGGTCGAGGCACTCGACCACCAGGGCGCGAAAGGCCATGGCCAGTATCACCAGCACCAGGCTGCAGCTCGCGGCGACCAGCAGCAGGGTGGTGGTATCTACGGCGAGCACCGAGCCGAACAGCACATGGCCCAGATCCAGGGCCGAGCCGGAGAGCGTGATCAGCAGCACGCCGGCCGCCATGGCCAGCAGGAACAGGCTGGCCATGGCGGCATCCTCGCGAAGTCCGCTGTATAACGAGATGATGCTGGCCAACCCCACTGTGATCAGACCCGCGGCGAGGCCGCCCAGCATCATCAACGGCAGCGAGAAGCCGGCCAACATGAAGGCCATGGCGATGCCCGGCAGCATGGCGTGGGAAAGCGCCTCGCTCATCAGGCTGAGCCCGCGGAGCGAGAGCAATACCCCGAGAATCGGCGCAGTAAGCGACAGCACCAGGCAGGCGGCCAGGGCCCGGCGCATGAAAGCGTAGTCGAACGGGGACGAGATCCACCAGATCCAGGTGTCCAGCATGCGCGGCTCCGCTTCTCGTAAAATTGTTATGTTATAACATATCTAAAAGGAAGGGGCATCCCGTCCGCCTTGACGCCCCTCGGAGCGGTCAACCACGTTTGGAATCAGTAGCGCAGCGCTACCCCCAGCTGGTTCGGCCCTACCAGCAGGGCATATTCGCCCTCGAGATGCAGATCGCCCATCGACGCTTGGGCCGGCTGGAAGCGATTGATGGCGGCGCCGGCCTGGCGCGGCTGAGTCTGCAGGCGCAGCTCGTTGATCAGCATGCCGGTGGCAAAGTTGATGGCGCCATCGCGCTCGCGGCCGTCGCCCACGGCGATCAGGAGTCCCGCCGCGGTGTTGACGACCAGCGAGCCGAGTCGCGCCTCCCCGCTGCGACGCCGGCGCTCCTCCTCGGCCACCGCCTCGAGTATCTCGCGGGCGCCAGCAGTATCCCCCGGCTCGCCTGACTGCAGCTCCCGGTAGGCGGCGGGGTGAGGCTGGCGGTCCATGAGCACGCCGCCCAGGGCCAGCGCCGATTTCACGACTCCCACCCGGGCGTCATAGCGGTCGTCGCGGCCGCTCGCCTCGCTGGCCTGCCAGGCGTTCAGCGCCAGGCTGCCCGCATAGAAGGCCGTCCAGCCCGTCCGCCAGCGATCCGCCTGACGGGCCCCGTCCGCCAGTGCGGACTCATAGGCCTGCCATTGGGTCTCGGGCGACTGGGCCAGGGCGGGCAGCGGCAGCAGCAGGGCAAGCAGGCAGACCCTGGCGAGACGACGAAGGGGGCAAAGCGACGGCATGGAGATCTCCCGGGTCAGCGATGGCCCCAGCCTAGCACCGCCGTGGCATTGCGACAGCCGCGACACCGCGACTGCTGACGCCCGCGGCGCCTTCACGGAGAATGGCGCCATATGCAGCGAAGCGGGGAACCGAGCAATGGCGGCAGGGTGGGGCATGCTGGCGGCAGTGGTGGCAGGGCTTGGCGGCCTGCTGCATCTCTTCCATCGGCGGCTCAGGGCGGGACTGGCGGCGCCCCGGGTGCCGCTGGCGCATGGGCTGGCCGCGCATGGCGTGGCCGGGGAAACGGTGCGTCTGGCGACTCGGCGAGGCCGGCGGCTGGCCGGCTGGTGGCTGCCCGGCGAGCGTCGAGGCACGGTGGTGATCACCCACGGCTGGGGCGCCAACCGCGAGCTGATGCTGCCGGTGGCGCGCCCGCTGCAGGCGGCAGGCTGGAACGTGCTGCTGTTCGACGCGCGCAACCACGGCGACAGCGACGCCGATACCTTCTCTTCCATGCCGCGCTTCGCCGAGGATACCGACGCCGCACTGGCGTGGCTGCGGGCCCGGCCCGGCATGCGGGATGCGCCGGTGGCGCTGCTGGGGCACTCGGTGGGCGCCGCGGCGGTGCTGCTGGCCGCCTCGCGGCGTGACGACGTGAGCGCCGTGGTCAGCCTCTCGGCCTTCGCGCATCCCGACGGCATGATGCGCCGCTGGCTGGCCGCGAAGCGGCTGCCGTTCTTCCCGCTGGGCTGGTACGTGCTGCGCTACGTGGAGTTGGTGATCGGCCACCGCTTCGACGCCATCGCTCCGGTGAACCCCCTGCCTCGGGTGCGCCGCCCGGTGCTGCTGGTCCACGGTCGAGACGACGGCGTCATTCCGCCGAGCGACGCCGAGTGGCTCCACGCCAGCCGCGGCAGCACCCCGGCCAGACTGCATCTGCTGCCCGGCGATCACGACCTCAGCCAGCACCTCGAGGCGGAACTGCCGGCGCTGCTGGCTTTCCTCGAGACGGCGCTGGCCGAGGCCGCGCCGCAGCCGGCGTAAGGGCTCAAAGCCCCAGCGCGCGGCGCATCACCTGGCGCTTGGCGCCGCTCAGATGATCGGCCACGGCCAGCCCGGTGGCGCCCGCCCGGCGCAGCGGCCCCGCCCCGGTGAACACGCGATGGAAGGCCGTCATGGCGGCGATCATCGCCAGGGTCTGCGGGCGGCGGGTGCGGGCATAGCCGTCCAGCAGGCCCCTGGCGCCGGGGTCCTGCCCTTCCCGGAAGGCCGCCACCACCCGCTCGCTCAGCTCCGTGGCATCCTGCAGCCCCAGGTTCAGGCCCTGGCCGGCCAGCGGGTTGATGACGTGGGCGGCGTCGCCCACCAGGGCCAGGCGCTGGCGCACGTAGCGCTCGGCGTGGCGCCCCCGGATGGGAAAGCTGGCGCGTCCCAGCACCGCCTCGAGGCCGCCCAGCCGCTCGGGGAAGGCCCGCTCTATCGCCAGGCGCAGCGCCTCGTCGTCCAGCCCCTCGCGTTCGGCGGTGGCCTCGGGGCTGCCGTACCACACCAGCGAGGCGCGGTGGCCGGGCAGCGGGAGCATGGCCTGGGGGCCGCCGGGGGTGAAGCGCTGCCAGCTGACGTCCTGCTGGGGCAGCCGGGTGCAAACGTTGATGATCAGCGCCCGCAAGCCGTAGTCCTCGTCGCGGGTGGCGATGCCGGCCAGCTCGCGAATTCGCGAGCCGCCCCCGTCGGCGCCCACCACCAGCCGGGCGGCCAGGAGTCGGCCGTTGTCCAGCTCCAGCAGCGTGCGATGGCGGCCGGGCAGCCAGGCGACCGGGCCGGCATGGCAGTGGGTGGTGACGCTGGGCAGTTCGGCCAGCCGCTGCCACAGGGCGCGGCGGATGACCCGGTTCTCGACGAAATGGCCGAAGTCCGGCAGCCCCAGGTCGGTGGCGCCGAAGTGGATATGGCGCCGCTCGCTCTCGTCGCTGGCCTCGATGTGGCGAAACGGACAGCGGCGCACCTCGGGGATGAAGGACCAGGCGCCCACCGACTCCAGCAGCCGCTGGGAGGCCAGGTTCAGCGACGAGATGCGCAGATCGAAGGGGGCGTCATCGGCGATCGGCTCGGGGGGGCCGCCGCCCTCCACC
>PUOM01000009.1 GCA_003552795.1 Halomonas sp.
GGCATGCTTGCGATGATACCCCGTCAGCGCCACGAACTCCGCCAGGATCCGGGCTTTGTCAGCGCGCTTCGCCTGGCCGTAGCGAACCCTCAGCGCAACCAACAGCTCATCGCGCGTCGTCATGCTCACCTTCCTCATCAGGGCCTCCCCAGCAAACTGCTCGGGAGCATTTCTATTGAGGCAACGGCGCTATGTTCGGCAACATCTCAGGCGAGGCAATGCGCCGGCACCGTCAGCCAAGTTGGCCGGTGGCCCCAGCCGGAGGGAGGGCGTAGCCCGACCGTAGGTTGGGGCCACCGGCGCGGGCCTCGTCGTGGGGGCTTGGGTGCTGGTCGCTGCGGGCCGGTAGGGTCGGGATCTCTGCATCCAAACGGAGATCCCACCGTGCCGGGCAAACCCGTCACCGACCAGCAAGCGAGACTCTACATGACCGACCGTCTTCATCACAGCCAGCGTGTCGCCGCCGCCCGGGCGGGCTTCAGCGAACGCACCGCGCGCCGCCTCGAGGCCGATCCTCGGCTGCCCTCCCAGCGCAAGCCAGCCCGGGGACGCACCGTGCCCGATCCTCTGGAGGCGGTCTGGGCGCCGGTTCTCGTGCCGATCCTCGAGCGCGATCCCGCCGTGCAGGCCGTGACCCTGCTGCGGCATCTGCAGTTGACCGACCCGGAGGCCTTTCCCGACGACCGCGTGCGCCGGACGCTGGAGCGCCGGGTTCGCGACTGGCGTGCCCTGCATGGGCCGGAGCGCGATGTGATCTTCCGCCAGACGCCCGAGCCCGGCCGAATGGCGCTGTCGGACTTCACCGATGCCAGCGGCCTGGGCGTGACGATCGCAGAGCAGCCCCTGGCGCATCGGCTCTACCACTTCGTCCTCGCCTACAGCGGCTGGGAACACGCGGCCGTGGTGCTGGGCGGCGAAAGTTTCACGGCGCTGGCCGAGAATCTGCAGAACGCGCTCTGGACCCTCGGCGGCGTCCCCCACGAGCACCGCACCGACAGTCTCTCGGCGGCGTACCGCAACCTCGACGCCGAGGCCGCCGCCGACATCACCGGGCGGTACGAGAACTTCTGCGGCCACTACGGCCTGCTGGCGAGCCGCAACAACCCCGGTGAGGCGCATGAGAACGGGTCGATCGAGGCCCACAACAACCACCTCAAGGTCGCTCTCGACCAGGGCCTGATCCTGCGCGGTTCGCGGGACTTTCCCGATCTCGCCAGCTGGCGGCGCTTCGTCGACGAGGTGGTGGCCCGCCGCAACCGCCGTCGTGAAGCCGCGGTGCGCATCGAGATGGCGGCGCTGCGCCCGCTGCCCGCCCGGCGCACCACCGACTTCACGGAGGTGGTCGCACGAGTGACGAAGACCGGGGGTTTCCTGGTCCACCAGGTCTTCTATTCCGCCCCCTCGCAGCTGATCGGTCAGCGTCTGCGGGTCCATGTCTACGACGACCGGATCGAGGCCTTCCTCGGCGCCACCCCTGTTGTCGCCCACCCGCGTCGCCGCGGCCGGGATGACGGCGTGCGGGTCCACTGCGTCAACTATCGCCATGTCATCCACGCGCTGCGCCGGAAGCCCCAGGCGCTCGCCGGGTCGGTCTATCGCGATGGCTTGTTCCCGCGCTCGGAATATGCCGACGCCTGGGCCGCGCTGTCCGGCGCCTTGCCGCGCCGCGACGCCTGCCGCCGCATGGTCGACCTGCTCGGGCTCGCCCATGACGAGGGCTGTGAGGCGGAACTCGCCTTCCTCATCGCCGACAGCCTCGCTCGGCATGACCTCCCCGACGCCCGCGTCCTGAAGGAGAATCTGGAGCCACGCCGGCGCGAGCTTCCGGACGACACGCCCGTCGCGCTGACCGAGCTGGCCAGCTTCGACGCTCTGCTGGAGGGTAGCGCATGACCGCCCCCGCAGCCCCGCGCACCGTCGACGTCCACGCGCTGCCCGTCATGCTCACCGCGCTGCGCTTGCCCAGTTTCCATCGCCATTGGCAGGCGCTGGCCGACCGCGCCGACGCCGAGGGTTGGCCGGCGTCCCGCTTCCTTGCTGCCCTGGCCGAGCTCGAGCTGGCCGAACGCGACGCCCGGCGCATCCTGCGCCACCTGCACCAGTCCCAGCTCCCGGGCGGCAAGACCCTCGCCACCCTCGACTTCAAGGTCCTGCCCGGGGTGCCCCGCGCCCGCATCCAGGCCCTGGCCGCCGGGGACTGGATCGAGACCGGCGCCAACCTCATCGCCATCGGCAACTCGGGCGCCGGCAAGACCCATGTCCTCTGCGCCATCGGCCACGCCCTCGTCGAGGCAGGCAAGCGCGTCCTGTACACCAGCACCACCGACATCGTGCAGCGGCTGCAGGCTGCCCGCCGTGACCTAGCCCTCGAGGCCGCCCTCGCAAAGCTCGACAAGTTCGATCTGATCATCCTCGACGACATCACCTACGCCCAGAAGGATCAGGCCGAGAGCTCCGTGCTCTTCGAACTGATCGCCCGGCGCTACGAGACCAGAAGCCTCGCCATCGCGGCCAACCAGCCCTTCAGCGCCTGGGACCGGGTCTTCCCCGACCAGGCCGTCACCGTCGCTGCGATCGACCGCCTCGTCCACCACGCCACCATCCTGGAGATGAATGGCGACAGCTATCGCCGACGCGCCGCCGCCGACCGCCGCACGCCAAAGGTTGACGCTCAAGCGACAACCGACAGCGACAGCCAAGACCCACACGCCACCGGCAACTTCAGGGAGGTCAACACCGAATAACCGATCCGATCGCAGCGGCCAGAACCGGCCATCTTGGCTGTCGGCGCCGGACACGGAGGTTGACGCTCTACAAAAACCAGCTCATCTGGCTCTTCGGCCTTGAGGGCGGCCTCGGAGAGCGCTTCCGGCTGGAAGAGTTCGGCCACGGCAAGGATCGTGAGCTTGATTTCGCCACACGCTACATCCTCGATGAGCTCGGCATCGAGATTGCCGAGCCGGATGCAGAGTACCTCGACAGCCTGCTCGATCGCTTCGAAACCCGGTTTCCGACCACCCGTGAATTCTCCGCATTCGCCCGTGAGACGATCAGGGGCATCTCGCCCCTCGACGCCCCGGATGAGGCGCTTGTGTCATGGATGACGCATGAGGAGGCACTCTTCCGCCGTCTGGAACGCCATATCGTCTCGGAGCGTCTGCAGAGCGGCTTCGCGGCAGGCGACCAGGTGGAC
>PUOM01000217.1 GCA_003552795.1 Halomonas sp.
GTCAGATCGAGAATATGATGGTGGTCGCAGGTTTTTGGTTCCGCGTGCAGCGTTGGGATATTTCAAGAAGTTTCGAGATGCACATGGGGAGAATACGTTGGGTTATAAGCTGTCGGACAGGTGTATTGATCCGATAGTTGAGTTTTTAGCGTTTCAAGGGGAAGTGGATGCGGAAGAGAGTGGTGAGGATGCGTCAGAGGGATAGGGAAAGTGATTTGAGGATATTAAATGGAAGCGAATCCGTTGACAAGTAGGAAGGAGATAGAGCGTCAGGCGAAGGAGTCTGAGCGTCGGGCGAAGATAGAGGAGCTTATGGATTTGGAGCCTGATGATACTTCGTTATCTGGTGCTCATTGGTTGCCTGATACTGGTAGGGAGATGCGCCGTCAGATAGCGTTTACTGCACGGCTGCGCGCTGCTGGTCTTGGTTGGGGGGATGTAGCGGATGTGCTTGATTATGAGACTCCTGTGGCGCTCAGGGAGGCAGTGGTAGAGGGTCACCGGAATGAGTGGGGTGAGGAGATAAAGCGTGCAAATGTTGACGTTCAGAACAAGTTGTTACCTCGGAAGACGCTCCAAGCGCTGCTGATGCCTATAAATGACTTTATTGACGGTAATTATGGTGCTGATGAGAAGTATGATGCAGGCCGGCTTGCTATTCAGGCGGCTAATGCGGCTTCTACGCTTATAAGGACTACTGAGAAGATGGGTATTTCTGAAGAGGTGTTTGACGAAGACGATCAGTCGGCAGTTGACGATGCTAAGAAGTTCTTAAAGGGTTTGCAGGGGGGTGGCTAATGGATTTAGTTGCACCAAAAGACCCTCGTGAGAATATGGAGTATCGTATAGAGATACTCAGGAAAGGTCGTGACGATAAGGGTTTTGCGAAAGCTATGCGCCAGATGCTTGGCGAGCCGGACCCGGAGATGATAAGATGGTGGATTTCTATGTTTTGCTGGGCGTATCATCCTATGGATATGGAGAATATGAGACGCCCGTATATTGTATGGGACTTCCAGCTTGAGAAGATCATAAAACCTGAAGTCGATCATATCCAAAGGGGCAGTGACTTGCTTGTGAAAAAGACCCGTGAGATGGGTTTTACATGGACGACACTCGCAACCCTGTGCTATTACTTTCTTTATAGTAATGAGCCGTTTGCATCGCTTTTGATTTCCAGGCGTGAGAGTTTAGTGGATAATCCTGGGAACCCGGATTCACTGTTTTGGAAGTTGGATTACATGATTCAAGATCAGCCTAATTGGTTGCTGCCGCAAAAGGAAGATATATTCAAAAAGCGACGTAAGTTGCATCATTATAATAGTGTCAATGGTGCGGTAACAGATGGCGAGGCTACAACGGAGAATATGGCTGCCGGCGGGCGTAGGAACGTTATATTTTTGGATGAGTTTTCCCGTGTGCAGAGGGGATTGGACACAAAGGCGCTTAGTGCTACAAGGGATGCTACCCCGTGCCGTATATTTGGTTCTACCTCGGAGGGGCGCGGTACAGAGTTCTGGAACATAGAGCAATCTCATAAGGTCGCCTGCGTCTATATTCACTGGAGCGAGCATCCTGATAAGAAAGAGGGTCTTTATAAGGAGACGAGAGGTGGAGATATACAGAAGCTGGATGACTTTAGGGGTGAGGTGGAGCTTCACAGGGGCACAGAGAAGACTGAAAGAGGCGATACGATAGATAAGGTCGAGACAGTGAAGTTTCCCGAAGAATACCCATTTGACAGCGCTGTAAATGACCCTGCTCTGCGTAATGCTTACCGGCTGCGCTCACCATGGTTCGATAGTCAGTGTAATCAGCGTTCGAGCCTGCAAGAGATCGCACAGCAGCTTGAAATGGACGACGGACGTGCCGGCGAAGGGTTCTTCGATGAACTGGTTCTGGAAAGATTGAAGGAAAACCACGGAAGAGACCCTGACTATGTGGGTAACATTGACTTTGACTATAGGGCAGACACAGATAGTGTAGTATTAAAAGGCGGGTTTATTGAGGAGCCTGTGAACGGTATTGTGAAAGTTTGGGGCGATTTAATGAACAATCGGCTTACGCAGGCAACTAAGTATGTAGTAGGGTGTGACATAAGTCGTGGTTCTGGAGCTTCTAATTCTACACTTGTTGCTTATAATGCGAGGACGAAGATGCAGGTTATAGAGGTAGCTACGCCAAATATGACTCCTGAAGAGTTTGCAAGGTTATCGGTGGCAATTTGCCTGTGGATTGGTGGTGTTAGGCAACCGTATCTTAACTTCGAGGTTAACGGGCCTGGTGTGCTGTTCCATAAAGAGGTAATAAAGCTGAGATATTATAGCTTGTTCAAGATGAAACGAGCTTCGGGTGAAGAGAAATACGGCTGGCATAACAACCGGTCGGTTCGTTATAGGGCTTTTGGTGACTTGCGCAGCGACCTGGCACGTGGTAATGTGGTTCCTGTGAGTAAGGATTTTCTTACAGAATGTGGTGAATATGTTATAGACGGCACAGGAGACCTTGTTATTGGGCGCATATCGGACAAAAACACGTCAGCACGTGAAGCACATGGTGATAGGGTTGTCGCCCACGTATGCGCACGTATGGCGCTTGAGAAGTCAGGGCCGGTAATAGATAATGAGTGGATGCCAGACCCGCCGAAAGGCTCGATAGCCTGGTGGGAGCAAAGAGAGCGCCGGATTAAGTCCGGTAAAGAAAGATGGGCACCTAATGTGAGGTAATATTATGGGATATGTGAATAAAGTATTCTTGATGGGTAATTTAACGTTTGATCCTGATCTTCGTTACACCAAGAACGAGACCGCTGTATGTGAGATCGGAATTGCTGTGAACCGCAAATATAAGGATAAGGAAGAGACTACGTTCGTATCAGTAACGATATGGGGAAAACGTGGTGAGGCTGTTGCTCAGTATCTGGAGAGGGGCGACCCTATATTCATTGAGGGATACCTTCAGCTTGATGAGTGGGAGGGTAAGGGCGGTAAGAGACAGAAACTTAAGGCGGTAGCAGAGGATTTCCAGTTTGTGGGCGGTAAAGGTGAACAGAAGCCTAAGCCTAAAAGGAAGGTGAAAAGAGAGGAACCGACTGAAGATAGTATATCAGATGACGATATTCCATTTTAGTCAATTGATAATGGGGCGTCAGCGCGCATTGACCGGCTGTGGATACATGGCCTA
>PUOM01000163.1 GCA_003552795.1 Halomonas sp.
GAGACCATCGCTGAGGACCAGCCGGTGGTCGACGTGATGACCGACAAGGCGCTGGTGGAGATCACCGCCCCCGAGGCGGGCGTCATCCAGCGGCTGCATGTCGCTCAGGGCGAGATCGCCCGGGTGCATGCCCCCCTCTATGCCTATCTGCCCGAGGGCAGCGAGGCTCGTGACGACGCGCCCAGCGCCAAGCCGGCGCCCGGGGAGCAGCGTCGCCCCCTGCGGGAGTCGCCGACACCGGCCCGGTTCGAGCAGGAGGCAGACGCCGAGCCGGGGCGTGGCCCCTATGGGCGTATCCCCGCCGCACCGGCGGTGCGCCGTCTGCTGCGCGAACACGGTTTGTCTCTGGAGGAGGTGCCCGGCTCCGGCCGCCAGGGACGGGTGCTCAAGGAGGACGTGCTGGCCTACCAGGCCTCTGCGACCCCCCGGCAGGCAGAGGCCGATGTGCGCGGCACCGCCGAGGCGCCGGCCGCTGATGGAACCGCCGGCGGCGAGGTGCGGATCGAGCCCCTGCGCGGCGTCCGCGCCGTCATGGCGAAGCGCATGGTGGAGGCGGCCAGTACCATCCCGCACTTCCAGTACGGCGAGGAGATCGATGTCACCGAGCTCCTGGCCCTGCGCGAGCGGTTGAAACCCCTGGCGGCGGCCGCGGAGACCCGGCTGACGCTGATGCCCTTCTTCATGAAGGCGATGGCGCTGGCGGTGCGCGAGGCGCCGATTCTCAATGCCCGGCTCAACGACGACGTCA
The DNA here is from genome assembly GCA_003552795.1 of Halomonas sp. Taxonomy (GTDB): domain Bacteria; phylum Pseudomonadota; class Gammaproteobacteria; order Pseudomonadales; family Halomonadaceae; genus Halomonas. Next base: position 749 of record PUOM01000163.1, read on the forward strand.
GCGAGATCCACTACCTGCCCTCGGTCAACGTCGGCATGGCGGTGGACAGCCGCGCCGGACTGCTGGTGCCCAACGTCAAGGGGGTGGAAGGACTCAGCCTGCTCGAGGTGGCGGCCGAGATCCAGCGCCTCACCGAGGCGGCCCGCGCCGGCAAGGTGAGTCAGGAGGACCTCAAGGGGGGCACCATCAGCATCTCCAATATCGGGGCGCTGGGCGGCACCTATGCCGCGCCGATCATCAATGCTCCGGAAGTGGCCATCGTCGCCATCGGCAAGACCCAGTGGCTGCCGCGCTTCGATGCCGAGGACCGCGTGGTCAAGCGGGCGATGATGACCGTCACCTGGGCCGGCGACCACCGCCTCATCGACGGCGGCACCATCGCGCGCTTCTGCAACGCCTGGAAAGGCTACCTGGAGGCGCCGGAGACCATGCTGCTCCACCTCTGCTAGGCGATCCAGTCTGCGCCGCTGCGCGGCGATTCGCCCCGCAGAGCGTGGCTCCCACCAGAAGCAATGGCCTCGATGGTAGATGGATGGCCGCCAAGGCTCGAGGTGACTGGTGGGAGATCGGCTTTGCCGGGCGAATGGCGCCGCCAGGCGCCCGGCAGTGCTATCACCATTCGAGATCAGGCCATGACCCAGGCGCCCCTGCAGCAGTTCTACATCCCCGAAGAGCAGTCGATCTACCTGCTCAGCCACGACGACGCCCGCAAGCTGAAGGCGTGGGTGGCGCTGTGTCAGGCTCAGCTCGAGCAGCTGGGCTACCGGGAGATCACGCTGATCGGCAAGGGCGCCTACGGCTTCGTCTTCGCCGGCGTGACCGCCCTGGGCGATCAGTACGTCTTCAAGTTCACCCGGATCACCCTGCCCCCGCATCTCCAGGACCGCCTCGAGGAGGAGGCCTTCATGCTGGAGCAGGTGGATCATCCCCGGGTGCCCAGGCTCATCGCCTACCAGCGGGTGCGGCAGCAGTCGATCCTGGTGATGCAGCGCGCCCCGGGCCTCAACCTCGAGGAGGTGTCGCTGCGTGAGGGGCGGCTCTCGCCGCGCCTAGTGGTGAATATCGCCGGCCAGCTGGCGGATATCCTGCGCACCCTGAGCCGCGAGAGCGGCCCCGCCGGCCGGCCCATCGTTCACGGCGATATCAAGCCTTCCAATCTGGTGTTCGACGGCGAGACCGAAAACATCGCCCTGATCGACTGGGGCTCCTCGGTGTTCGCCCAGCTCGACGCCAACCAGCAGTTCGTGGCGGCCAACGTCATGGAGCTGATGTCCGATAACCTGCAGCAGACCAACGCCCGCCTGGGCGACGTCTATTTCATCGGCGAGGAGCAGCTGAACGGCGCGCTCTCCTCGCCGCGCTTCGACGAGCAGGGCGCCGCCGGCACCCTCTATGCCCTGGCCTCGGCCCAGTCCTGCCGCTTCGGCCACCGCGCCATTCCGGCCACCTCCCTGGGCTTGCCGGTGGAGTTCGCGCGCATGCTCGACGGCATGCTGGACCCCGACCCGCGCCTGCGCATGAAGGCCGGCGACCACTTTCTCAGCGAGATGCCGCGCCTCGCCCGGCTGGTGATGATCGATCTGCCCGAGCCGCCGCCCCCGGCGCTAGTGCCGGTCTGGGTGCGCTCGGCCGAGCGCGAGATCGATACCGTGGTCTACAGCTCGCGCAAGGCCTTCCTGCGCGAGGAGGGGGCGCCGGAGACCCTCAGCGACGTCAACGACGTCCAGCTCGACCGCTACTACAAGAACTTCATGCAGGGCATGGGCGAGACCGAGAAGGCCTTCCTGGCCGCGGTGAGCCGTCTGGGGCGCTACCCGGTGGTGGGCGGCCTGGCGGTGCGCTGGGAGGCCGACGGGGTCTATATCGACACCTCCCTCAGCCTGCACGACGCCGAGCGGCGTCCGGCATTCACCGCGGCGGTCAACAACATGGTGCACCTGGCCCGGGCCATCTACCGCCAGGGGATCTTCAAGAGCTGCCTGTTCAACGCCCGGGACACCCTGCATCTGGACCGCCAGGGGCCGGAGAGGCCCTTCCGGATCGAGCCCGGGATGCGGCTGGCCTACGAGGTGAGCGCGGTGCCGGAGCTGGAGGATCGTTCGCGCCTGCACAGCTACTTCGAGGATGGTCCCGACCCCGAGGAGTTTCTGGTGCTGCCGGAGGCGATCATCACCTCCCTGGAGGCGCTCAACGAGATCCACCATACTGGGATGATCATCTTCGAGGCGCTGCCCCTGCACCTCAAGATCCACAGCTACTACCGCCTGCTCGACCCCTCGCGGGAGGCGGAGTTTCGCCGCCGGCTGGAGGATATCCTCGACGCCGTGGGGCTGATCGAGGGGCTGGGCGTCTCCGGCTTCATGAAGATGCCCTACAAGGACACCCGCTTCTTTCCCCACGTGGAGCGCCAGCCGGAGCGCTTCTATCCGCGC
>PUOM01000132.1 GCA_003552795.1 Halomonas sp.
GCCCGCCGCCAAGGCCGAGGCGCCCGCCGCCAAGGCCGAGGCGCCCGCCGCCAAGGCCGAGGAGTCCGCCGCCAAGGCCGACGAGCCCGACGCCAAGGCCGACGAGCCCGCCGCCAAGCCGGCCGCGACGCGGCGTCGAAACCCGTCTTCGCGGCGCAAGCCGGGTGGCAACAAGCGCTGATTCAGCCGCGGCGTGCCCCCTCACAGCGCCCCCGCCACGAGAGTGGCGGGGGCGCTGTCATTCACGCCAGGCTTGCTCTCTCGCGAGAGGGCGGTCTAGGGTCATTAGGCGCCGACCCCGGGTCACCCACTGGCGCGATGCGGGGCGCTGGGTTAGGGTAGGCGCATTTTTCGCCCGCCGTATCAGGGCGGTATGGCATTGTCAGGCGAGGACTCGAGGTCCACGCCGTGCACTTTCAGTGGAGCACTATGGGAAAGTCACTGGTCATCGTCGAGTCGCCGGCCAAGGCCAAGACGATCAACAAGTATCTCGGCAGCGACTTCATCGTGAAGTCGAGCGTGGGTCATATTCGTGACCTGCCGACCAGCGGCTCGGGCAAGGCGGCCTCGGATCCCAAGGAGCGCGCGCGCCAGGCCGCGCTGACGCGCAAGATGTCGCCGGACGAGAAGGCCGAGTACAAGAAGCGCAAGTCCCGGGAGCAGCTGATCCGGCGCATGGGCATCGACCCCGAGCACGGCTGGGAGGCTCGCTACGAGATCCTGCCGGGCAAGGAGAAGGTGGTCGCCGAACTCCAGAAGCTGGCCGAGAAGGCCGACACCGTCTATCTCGCCACCGATCTCGACCGCGAGGGGGAAGCCATTGCCTGGCACCTTCGCGAGACCATCGGCGGTGACGATGCGCGCTACAAGCGCGTGGTCTTCAACGAGATCACCAAGAACGCCATCCAGGAGGCCTTCCAGGACCCCGGCAGCCTCAACATCCCGCGGGTCGAGGCCCAGCAGGCGCGGCGCTTCCTGGATCGGGTGGTGGGCTTCATGCTCTCGCCGCTGCTGTGGGCCAAGGTCGCCCGGGGCCTCTCCGCCGGACGGGTGCAGTCGGTGGCCATGCGGCTGATCGTCGAGCGCGAGCGAGAAATCCGCGCCTTCGTGCCCGAGGAGTTCTGGGATGTCCATGCCGATCTGGTCCCGGAGGTTGAAGAGGGCGGCGGCGAGCCGGTGCGCTTCGAGCTGGTCCGCCAGAACGGCAAGGCATTCCGGCCCACCTCCGAGGCCGAGACCCTGGAACGCATCGCCGCGCTGCGCAAGGCCAGCCTGGCGATCACCGCCAGGGAGGATAAACCGACGCGTTCCAAGCCGAACGCGCCCTTTATCACCTCGACCCTGCAGCAGGCCGCCAGCGGCCGCCTGGGCTTCTCGGTGAAGAAGACCATGACCCTGGCCCAGCGTCTCTACGAGGCGGGCTATATCACCTACATGCGGACCGACTCCACCAACCTCTCGAAGGACGCGGTGGAGAGCGCCCGCGAGCTCATCGGCGAGGAGTTCGGGCCGCGCTACCTGCCCGAGGCGCCCAACCGCTACTCCAGCAAGGAGGGCGCCCAGGAGGCCCACGAGGCGATCCGTCCCTCCGACGTAGGCCGTCGCGCCACCGACCTCGCCGGCATGGAGCGCGACGCCGAGCGCCTCTACGAGCTGATCTGGCGTCAGTTCGTCGCCTGCCAGATGACCCCGGCCGAGTATCTCTCCAGCACCCTGACCGTGGAGGCCGAGGGTTACGAGCTGCGGGCCAAGGGCCGCGTGCTCAAGTTCGACGGCTATACCCGCGTCATGAAGCCCGCGGGCAGGAGCGAAGACCAGTCGCTGCCGGATCTGGCCGAGGGCACTCCCATGAGCCTGGCCGCCCTTGACCCGCTGCAGCACTTCACCAAGCCGCCGGCGCGCTACACCGAGGCGAGCCTGGTCAAGGAGCTGGAGAAGCGCGGCATCGGCCGGCCCTCCACCTACGCGGCGATCATCTCCACCATTCAGGATCGGGGCTACGTCAAGCTGGAGAACCGGCGCTTCTATGCCGAGAAACTCGGCGATATCGTCACCGAGCGTCTCAAGGAGTCCTTCCCGGACCTGATGGACTACTCCTTCACGGCGCGCATGGAGGATGGCCTCGACGAGGTAGCCGAGGGCGAGCGCAACTGGCGCGCGCTGCTCGACGCCTTCTATGCCGAATTCAAGAAGGAGCTCGAGGAGGCCGAGAGCGAGGCGGGCATGCGCCCCAACCAGCCGGTGCCCACCGATATCGACTGCCCCACCTGCGGGCGCAAGATGCAGATTCGCACCGCCTCCACCGGGGTCTTCCTGGGCTGCTCGGGTTACAACCTGCCGCCCAAGGAGCGCTGCAAGACCACCATGGACCTGCTGCCCGGGGAAGAGGCGGTGGCCGCCGACGCGGGGGAGGAGGCCGAGACCGATGCCCTGCGCGCCAAGCAGCGCTGCCCCAAGTGCGGCACGGCCATGGACAGCTACCTGATCGACGAGACCCGCAAACTGCATATCTGCGGCAACAGCCCGGACTGCGACGGCTACGTGGTGGAGCAGGGCAAGTTCCGCATCAAGGGCTATGACGGCCCCACCATCGAATGCGACAAGTGCGGCTCGGAGATGCAGCTCAAGTCCGGCCGCTTCGGCAAGTACTTCGGCTGCACCAACAGCGAGTGCAAGAATACCCGCAAGCTGCTGCGCAGCGGCGAGGTGGCGCCGCCCAAGATGGATCCGATCGACATGCCGGAGCTCGAGTGCCAGAAGGTCGACGACCACTATGTGCTGCGCGACGGGGCCAGCGGCCTGTTCCTGGCGGCCAGCAAGTTTCCCAAGAATCGCGAGACTCGCCCGCCGCTGGTCAAGGAGCTCAAGGCCCACGCCGAGGAGCTCCCCGAGAAGTACCGCTATCTGCTCGAGGCCCCCAGCGAGGACCCGGACGGCCGCCCGGCCCAGATCCGCTTTTCGCGCAAGGCCAAGGAGCAGTTCGTGATGACCGACGAGGAGGGCAAGGCCACCGGCTGGAAGGCCACCTTCGACGGTCGCCATTGGCAAGTGGAGGACAAGCGCAAGTGACGCCGCGATCCCGTACCAACCAGCTGCTCTACCAGGCCGAGCTGCTGCTCGATCTGCCCGTCGGCAGCGATGAACACGCCGAGGCCCGGCGCATGGCCGCGGAGGAGGGCGCCCTGGCGCTCTTCGAACTGGCGCTCCAGTCGCTGCTGCGCGAGGTCACCGAGCTCGCCCGGCTCGAGCATCACGACTGGCGCGAGCTGCTGGGCCCCGAGGGCGCCGGCATCGCCGAACTGCAGCGCCTGCGCGAGCTGGCCGCCCAGCCCGACAGCTGGCTGGCCTGGCTGATCGGCAAGCTCGAGGCCCTCCACGCCAGCGACGGCGCGGCGCGGCGCACCAGCGGCGCCGCCCGCGGGCTGATCGCCGTGGGCAGCGCCGCGGCCCTTGGCGACGAGCTGCACGGCTGCCTTCAAGAGGCCAAGGCCGAACTCGCGGCGCTGCGAGAAACCAGCCAGGAGTGGTAGCAAGGTGGCCGGACCGGGCACAGTCCAGCCGGCGCCGGCGCTCTCCCCGGACCAGACCCTGGGGAATCCCCGGATTTTTCTCGGCGTTGGCGGCAGGTTCGCCTCCACAGGCGCCGAGGTCGCCCCTGCGGGGGCAGACCCTGGGGAATCCCCAGATTTTTCTCGGCGTTGGCGGCAGGTTCGCCTCAACAGGCGCCGAGGTCGCCCCTGCGGGGTCAGACCCCGGCCAAGTCACGAAACCCGTCATGGTGCGCCTTGCGAGCGGATTCGACGCCGCCGGGGTCTGACCCCGCAGGGTCCGCCAACGCCGGTAAAGTCGCGCAGAGATCCCAACAGGTAGTTGATTTTATTCGGTTATTCGTGGGGAGGCCTCAGGGTCAGACCCCGGCCAAGTCACTAAGCCTGTCATGGTGCGCCTTGTGAGCGGATTCGACGCCGCCGGGGTTTGACCCCGCAGGGCGGGAGGGTACTGGCAAGTTTCAAACAGTCGTTTATACTCGGTGCCATTCCCCACCGACCGGCAACGCCCATGAACACTACCGCATGGAAGCGCCTGTTCATCGTCCCGCTGCTTGCGCTGCTGCTGGCGTCGAGCGCCGGCCAGGCAAGCGAGCTGACCCTGGATCCCCGCTTGCTGCCGGGCGGCGAGGCCGACATGGTCGCCCTGCGCCAGGAGCTGGGGCGCCTGTCCGCAGGCCGCGCCACGCCCGAGGTCGTCGCGGCCGCCCCCGGCGGCGGCGCGCGTCTGCCGGGTCTGGAGACGCTGGAGACGCCCGAATTTCTCCTTGCCGCGGATCCCTTCGCCCTGGAGCCCCTCGATGCCGTCTCCCGGGTGCTGCTGGTCGGTCCCCCCGAGACGCTCGACGCTGCCGCCCGGGCCCTGGCGGCGCCGGCTCGGGAGCACGGCATCACCCTGACACCCCTGGCCCTGGGCCCCTCCCGGCTTCCCGACCCGGCCGACCTTGACGGCGCCGATGCCGCCCTGCTGCTGGCCCTTCCTGATCACGACGCGTCCGCCCAGCGTCGACTCTTCGACGTCCTCCTGGACGCCGGCGTGCCCGGCGTGGCGCTCACCGATGCCCGCCAGGTGTCGCGCGGTGCGCTGCTCTCCTCGCCCCGGGCCCTGGACGTTGATGCCTGGCTGCGGCGGGTGGCGCTGCGCCTGGATGATCTCGCCGCCGGACGCACCCCGGAGCCCCTCGACTCGCGCCCCGGCCTGGATCGCGCCTGGCTCAACCTCGAGACCGCCGCCCGTCTCGACTGGTCCCCCAGCTTCATGCTTCTCAGCCGGGCGCGTCTGGTGGGCGAGGCCGCCGCCCCCGGCGGCGAGGGGCTGGCGCTCGGCGAGGCGGTGGCCCTGGCGCTGGCCGATAACCTGGACCTGGCCAGCGCGCGCCAGGAGGTCGAGGTGGAGCGCTACGATCGCGACCTGGCGGCCTCGCGTTACCGTCCCAACCTCTATCTGGAGGCCACCGGCAGGATGATCGACGAGACCCGGGCCAGGGCGGCCCTGGGTCAGGAGCCTGAGCGCCTGACCAGCGGTGGGGTGGTGCTCGAGCAGCTGCTCTTCTCCGAGCCGGCCCTGGCCGCCATCGGCATCGCCGGCAGCCTCGACCGCGCCCGGCGCGCCGAGCTGGAGGTGGAGAGCCTCGACCTGGCCCTCGAGGTGTCCCGGGAGTTTCTGGACCTGCTGCGGCTCGACGCCAGCCGCGAGGTGCTCGAGGCGGATCTCGAGCTGGCCCGGGCCCAGCGCGACCGCGCCGTGCGCGGTGAAGACGCCGGGGCCGTGGGGCGTGGCGAGGTGGCGCGCTTCGAGGCGGAGCTGACCCAGGCCCGGGAGCGCCTGGAGCAGGTGGTGGCGGACCGCGAGCGGTTGCGCATCGGCCTCAACCGCCGCCTCGGCCGCGACCCGGCCGCGCCGCTCGTGCCCGACGAACCCGACCCCGCCAGCCCCGACTGGCTGGGCGGCGACGCCCGGTTCCGTGCGGTGCTCGACACCCCGGCAAGCCTCGCCGCCTGGCAGGAGCGCCTGGCGACCACGGCGCTGCAAGACTCTGCGGAACTGGCGGCCCTCGGTGAGCTGCGCCGGGCCGCCGAGCGGGAGCTTACCTCGCGCCGTCGGGCCTTCTGGCTGCCCGAGGTGGGGCTGGAGGCCCGCTATACCACCGAGTTCTCGCGTGGGGGCGAGGGCGAACGGGCCCCCTGGGAGTCCTCGAGCCCGCTGGTGCAGGCCGGCGTCGGGGCCCTGGAGGAGGCGGGGGTGTCGCTGCCCGAGACCGGTCGCGACCAGTGGAGCCTGGGCGTCTCGGCGCGGCTGCCGCTCTACGGCGGCGGGCGTCGCAGCATCGAGCGCGACCGCAGTGCCGCGCGCCTGGAGCAGGTGGCCCTCGAGGATGCCGACGCCCGCCTCGGCCTGGAGGCCCGGGTGCGCGCGTCCAGCGTCGAGCTTGCCGCCGCCTGGCGGCGTATCGGGCTGCGCGAGGAGGCGCTGGGCCACGCCGAGGAAGCCCTGCGGCTTGCCGAGGCGGGCTGGCGCGAGGGTGCGCTGCCCCAGGTGGCCCTGCTGGATGCCCGCACCAGCGCCCGGCAGGCGGGGCTGGCCGCCGCCGAGGCGCGCTGGCAGGCGCTGCAGGCGCTGGTGCATCTGCAGCGTGCCCTCGGCGTGATGCCGGGCCCCATGGACGCCGAGGCGCGTGATCGGCTGCTGGCCGCTGTCAACGGCGCGACGAGCACAGGAGAGGGACCATGACGATTCGGGGAGTCCTGCTGGCAGGGCTGGTGCTGCTGACCGGCTGTGCCGACGAGCCGGTGGACGAGGCGCCGCTGCGACCGGTGCGCACCCTGACCGTGGAGGCCAGCGGCGCGGTGGGCGAGCGCGAGCTGCCGGGTCGCCTGGAGGCGGCCGCCAACCGGCGCCTCAGCTTCCGGGTGGCGGGCCAGCTCGAGTCCTATGCGGTCCGGGTGGGGGAGACGGTCGAGGCGGGGCAGCCGCTGGCCCGCCTGGAGGCCACCGACGTGCGCCTGCAGCGCGACCGCGCCCGCTCGGCGCTGGCCGGTCACCAGGCGGCGGCGGCCAACGCCGAGGCCGAGTGGCAGCGCGCTCGGCGCCTCTATGAGGCCGGCAGCGCCCCGGCGCGGGATCTGGACGCCGCCCGAGCTCAGGTGGAGGCGGCTCGCGCCCAGCGCGACGCTGCCCGTGACGCCCTGGCCCTGGCCGAGCGCCAGCTGGGGTTCATCCGGCTCGAGGCCCCGGGGGAGTGTCGCGTGGCGAGTCGCCTGGTCGAGGCCGGCGAGAACGTCGGCGCCGGCCAGCCGGTGCTGGTGCTGGCCTGCGGCGATGAACTGGAGGTGCGCGCGGCGCTCTCCGAGGATCTGCTGGGCGAGCTGGTGGCCGGTGCGCCGCTGCAGGTGCGGCTGCCCCTGGCCGACCTCACCCTGGCCGGGGAGGTCACCGAGATCGGTCTGCCGGTGGATCCGCGCCAGGCTACCTGGCCGCTGCGCGTCAGGCTGCTCAACCTCGCCGACGACGTGCGTGAGCGGCTGCGTCCCGGCATGGCGGCGGAGCTGACGCTGCCCCTGGGCGGTCCCGGCAGCGGCATCTGGGTGCCCATGGTGGCCGTGCAGCAGGATATCGACGGCCACTACGTCTACGTCGCCGAGCCCGATGAATCGGGGGAGCACGCTGATAACGCCGTCAACAACGGTCGCCAGGCGACGGTGCGCCGCCATGATGTGACTCTGGGCGGGCGCCACGACGAGCGCCTGGAGGTGATCGCAGGCCTGGCGCCCGGGGAGCATCTGATCGTGGCCGGCATGAGCCGGCTGCATGACGGCATGCGGGTGAGGCTGATCGATGACCCCCATGCGGACGCCGGCGGGGAGGCCTCGCCGTGACCCTCACCGAAGCCGCGCTGCGCTACAACCGCGTGACCATCGCCGGTCTGCTGGTGGTGCTGCTGGGTGCCGTGATCAGCTACCTCTCCATCTCCCGGGCCGAGGATCCCGCGGTCACCGTGCGGGTGGCCCAGGTGGTCACCTACCTGCCCGGCGCGACCCCGGAGCGGGTCGAACAGCTGGTCAGCGACCCGCTGGAGACCGCCATCATGGAGATGCCGGAGCTCGACCACGTGGAGAGCACCTCCCGGGCCGGAGTCTCCATCATCCGGGTGGAGCTGCGCCCCGACGTCAAGGAGGTTCAGGCCGGCTGGGACAAGCTGCGCCGCAAGGTGGGTGATGCCCGGGGCAAGCTGCCCGACGAGGCCCAGGCGCCGATGATCAACGACGAGTTCGGCGACGTCTTCGGCATCATGCTTTCGCTCACCGGCGAGGGCTATGAGCAGGCGGAGCTCAAGGAGGTGGCCGAGGATGTCCGCGACCGGCTGCTGATGCTCGACGACGTGGCCAAGGTCAACGTCCACGGCTTCGCCGAGGAGCGCATCTTCCTGGAGTACAGCGAGGCGCGCCTGGCCGAGCTGGGCGTCTCGCCCCAGGGGCTGGCCCAGCTGCTGGCGGCGCGCAATATCGTGCTGCCCGGCGGGGCGATCCGCAGCGGCGATGAGCGTCTGATACTGGAGCCCACCGGTAACTTCACGCATATCGATGATATCCGTCAGGCCCTGCTGCCCCTGCCCGACGGCGCCCTGGTGCCGCTGGGCTCGCTGATGGAGGTGCGCCACGGCTACGCCGACCCCCCCATGACCCGCTATCACGCCGGCGGCGAGCAGGGCCTGGCCATCGCCATCGCCATGCGCGAGGGGGGCAATATCCTCGATCTGGGCGAACAGGTCGAGGGCGCCATCGAGAGGCTCGAACGCGAGCTGCCCCTGGGAATCGAGTTCGAGGTGCTGGCCAACCAGCCGGATCGGGTCGAGGAGCGCATCAACGAGTTCCTGGTCAACCTGCTGCAGGCGGTGGCCCTGGTCTGCCTGGTGATGCTGCTCTTCCTGGGGCTGCGCACCGGGCTCATCGTGGCGAGCCTGGTGCCCTCGGCGATACTCGCCTGCCTGGCCTTCATGGGCCTCTTCGACATCGGCCTCGACCAGGTGTCGCTGGGGGCGCTGATCATCGCGCTGGGCATGCTGGTGGACAACGCCATCGTCATGGTGGAGTCGATACAGGTGGCGGCCCGAGAGGGCAAGACGGTGCGCCAGGCGGCACTGGATTCGGCCAGACAGCTGCGCTTCCCGCTGCTGACCGCCTCGCTGACCACGGCGGCGGCCTTCCTGCCTCAGTTTCTGGCCGTCTCCGACGTGGGCGAGTACACCCGCTCGCTCTTCCAGGTGGTCACCATCACGCTGCTCTCCTCCTGGTTCCTGTCGCTGACCATGATCCCGCTGCTCTGCGTGGCCTTTATCCGGGTCAAGGCCGGGCCGGATAACGGGCAGCAGGCGGCGGATGGCCGCGGCGATGGCGAAGACAACGAGGAGGATGGCGAGTCGCGCCCGGGGCTGTCGGCGCGCCTGGCCGAGCGGGTCTACGCCGGCTACCGCCACCTGCTGCTGGCCCTGCTGCGCCACCGCACCCTGACCCTGGCCGGGGTGGGCGGCCTGCTGGCGCTGGCCTGGCTGGGCTTCGGGCCGCTGCCCAAGATCTTCTTTCCCCAGGCGGAGCGCACCATCGTCACCGCCGAGCTGCGCCTGCCCTTCTCGGCGCCCATCGAGCGCACCCAGGCGGTAGTGGAGGAGATCGAGACCTTCCTGGCCGACGAGATGGCCGCCGAGCGCAACGAGGCCGGCGACTGGACCCGCGACGGGGTCGAGCGCTGGGGCAGCTTCATCGGCTTCGGCGGCGAGCGCTACATCATCAACCACGCTCCGGAGCCGCCGAGCCCCGAATACGCCTTCCTGCTGCTGCAGACCAACCGCTGGCAGGCGGTGGACGAAGTCATCGAGCGTCTGGACGGCTGGATCGCCGAGCGCTTCCCCGACCTCCAGGCCAGCGTCAAGGCGACCAGCTTCGGCCCGCCGGTCACGGTGCCGCTCTCGGTGCGCCTCTCCGGCGATGACGAGACGACCCTCAGACGCATCGCCGAACAGGTGCGTCAGCGCGTGGCCGAGGTGCCGGGAACCCGCAACGTGCGCGACGACTGGGGCGAGTGGACCAAGCGCCTGCGCGTCGACGTCGACCCGGCCCGGGCGCTGCGTGCCGGGGTCACCGAGCGCGACGTGGCGCTGAGCCTGCAGACGGCCCTCTCCGGCATGACCGTGGGCACCTTTCGCGACGGCGACACCCTGGTACCCATCCAGCTTCGCAACGAGCGCGGCGAGGCGCGCACCCCGGACGATCTGGAGGGCGTCACCGTGCTGCCCGCCGGCGGCGGGGTGGGCGTACCGCTGGCCCAGGTGGCCGACGTCGAGCTCGACTGGGGGCCGGCGCGCATCCTGCGCCGCGACCGCTTCCGCACCATCGCGGTGGAGGCCGAGCTGGCCCCCGGGGTCACCGCCGCCGGCGTGGCCGGCGAGCTGCGCCCCTGGCTCGAGGAGCAGCAGGCGAGCTGGCCGGACGGTACCTTCTTCGAGTTCGGTGGCGAGGTGGAGTCGTCCCGGACGGCCACCGATTCCATCGCCGAGAAGCTGCCCATCGGCGCCATGGCGATCCTGCTGCTGCTGGTGGTGCAGTTCAACTCCCTGCGCCGGCCGCTGATCATTCTGGCCACCATCCCGATGTCGCTGATCGGGGTGATCTTCGGCCTGACCATCACCGGCTCGCACTTCGGCATCATGACCTTTCTCGGCGTGGTGTCGCTGGCCGGTATCGTGATCAACAATGCCATCGTCCTGATCGACCGCATCGACCTGGAGCGCGAACAGCACTCGCCCCAGGAGGCGATCCTCGAGGCGGGACGCAGGCGGCTGCGGCCGGTGCTGATGTCGACCCTGACCACCAGCGGCGGCCTGCTGCCGCTCTGGCTGGGCGGCGGGCTGCTCTGGGCGCCCATGGCGATCACCATCATCTTCGGCCTGCTGGCCGCGGCGCTGATCACCCTCTGCGTGGTACCGGTGCTCTACTCCCTGCTGATGCGGGTGTCGTTCAGCGGCGATCGGGATCGGCACGGCGACGACGGCGCTGATGGCCGGGAAGACAGCCGCGCTGCGCCTGTGTCAGGCTGAGGCCTTTCAAGGGCCCGAGGAAGCGCCGTGGAAGCTGTCGCCATCTTCGTCGACGTGCAGAACGTCTACTACACCACCCGGGACGCCTTCGGGCGGCACTTCGACTACCACGCCTTCTGGGCCCGCTTCGCGGCGGGGCGGAGGGTGGTGGTGGCGAACGCCTACGCGGTGGATCGCGGCGATCCCCGCCAGCGCCAGTTCCAGGCCATCCTGCGCGGCATCGGCCTTGACGTGAAGCTCAAGCCCTTCATCCAGCGCCGCGACGGCTCCGCCAAGGGCGACTGGGACGTCGGCATCACGCTGGATGCCATCGAGGCGGGGCCCCTGGTCGACCACCTGGTGCTGGTCTCCGGCGACGGTGACTTCGACCTCCTGGTGGACCGGTTGCGCCAGCGCTTCGGGGTCAGGGTGACCGTCGTCGGAGTCGAGCGTCTCACCGCCGACTCCCTGGTGCGCGCGGCCAGCGACTTCGTGGCCATCGACGCCTCCCTGCTGCGCTAGCGCCCTTGCGTTTCAGGGACTTGACTACGGCGCCTCGACCTTTCATCGTCATACGTTGATGCACGTCAAGCAGCGGGTCGCGGCCTTGGCTAGGATAGAGACAGGAGCCTGCGACACGCGGCGGCTGCGGACAACAACGATGAGGAGGTGCGCCATGCGATTCCATCAGGTGAAGGAGCTGGTCCACTGGGCGGCCGGCTACCACCGGCGACTCGCCGAGCAGTACACTGCCCTCGCCGGCGGCGGCGAGGTGGGCGAACGGGTGCGCATGGCGCTGGAGTATCTGATCGAGCGCGAGCGCAAGCAGGAGAACGACCTCACCGGCTACCTGGATGATGGCAGCGACCACAGCCAGGTGCTCGAGACCTGGTTCGACGACCCCAATGACTTTCCCCATCCGCCGGTGCTGGAGCGCCTGCCGGACTGTATCGAATGCGACAGCGTGCAGAGCGTGCTGGCCACGGCGCTCACCGCCCACCGCACCCTCCAGGACCTCTACAGCCATCGGGCCGAGCTGGCCGGAGGCCGCGACGAGAAGGCCTTCTTCGAGGCCCTGGCGGCCGGCCACGAGGCCGAGGTTCGGCGTATTGCCCGCGATATTCAGCGCCTAGAAGACTACTGAGGAGTTCACCATGAGCGATCAAATCCTGTCTCCCAAGATGCTCGGCTACTGGACCGAGGAGACCCTCCAGGAGGTGCCGGACGAGTCCGGTATCTACTGCGTGTTCCGGGCCGCCGTGGATCCCGAGACGGAGGAGATGGACGTCCAGGAGCTGCTGTATGTGGGCGAGCATCGCAGCGCCCGTCACGGCCTGAAGCACGACGGGCATCGCGACAAGTGGCTGGCCTTTCCCCAGCCGGAGGAGGAGATCTGGTACGCGGTGGGGCTGAGCGGGCACGCCAACCGCGAGCGCCTGGCGGCGGCGATGATCAACGCCCACAAGCCGCGTTTCAACGCCGACAGCGAGTTCCTCGAGCGCTTCCCGTTCGACGACACCACGGTGCATATCTACGGCAAGAAGCACAAGCTGCAGAGCATCTTCAATCTCGAGCGCCACGACTGAGGAGGAGAGGCAGCGCCCCGGAGGCTTATTGCCTCTGGGGCCTTCTGGTGGCAGCTGGGCTCCGCCCGGCGAATGGAGACCGAAGGGCTCCCATGCGGTATGCGTCAACGCTGACGGGGCGCCTGCGGCGCCATTCGCTCGGCGGAGCCGGTCTCCCACCAGTCACAACAGCCTCAGCTGAGCATCACACCAGGTCGATAGTCTTCCTGGCTCAGGGGCCGTGTGACGGGCGTCCATAATCGGTACAATCGCGCCCCTTCCATGTACCGACCGGACCCTATCCTTGATCTCCACCGCCAATATCACCATGCAGTTCGGGGCCAAGCCCCTGTTCGAGAACGTCTCCATCAAGTTCGGCAACGGCCACCGCTACGGCCTGATCGGCGCCAACGGCTGCGGCAAGTCCACCTTCATGAAGATCCTCGGCGGCGACCTGGAGCCCTCCGCGGGTCAGGTGATGGTCGAGTCCGGCGCCCGGCTCGGCAAGCTGCGCCAGGATCAGTTCGCCTACGAGGACGAGCGGGTCATCGACACCGTGATCATGGGCAATACCGAGCTCTCCCAGGTGGCGGCGGAGCGCGAGCGTATCTATTCGCTGCCCGAGATGAGCGAGGCGGACGGCATGGCGGTGGCCGACCTGGAGGTGCGCTTCGCCGAGCTCGACGGCTACACCGCCGAGGCCCGGGCCGGCGAGCTGCTGCTGGGACTGGGGATTCCCCTCGAGCAGCACACCGGGCCCATGAGCGAGGTGGCCCCGGGCTGGAAGCTGCGGGTGCTGCTGGCCCAGGCGCTGTTCTCCGACCCCGATGTGCTGCTGCTCGACGAGCCCACCAACCACCTGGATATCAACACCATCCGCTGGCTGGAGGGGATGCTCAAGGCGCGCAACAGCACCATGATCATCATTTCCCACGACCGCCACTTCCTCAACAGCGTCTGCACCCATATGGCGGATCTTGACTACGGCGAGATCCGGCTCTTCCCGGGCAACTACGACGACTACATGACCGCGGCCACCGCCGCTCGCGAGCGTCAGCACGCCGACAATGCCAAGAAGAAGGCGCAGATCGCCGATCTGCAGGCCTTCGTCAGCCGCTTCTCGGCCAACGCCTCCAAGGCCAAGCAGGCCACCTCCCGGGCGCGTCAGATCGACAAGATCAAGCTCGAGGAGATCAAGCCCTCGAGCCGGGTCAGTCCCTTCATCCGCTTCGAACAGGCGCGCAAGATTCATCGCAACGCGGTCAACGTCGAGGGCCTTACCCAGGGCTATCCCGGCGAGGCGCCGCTGCTGGAGCGCTTCGGCATGACCGTGGAGGCCGGCGAGCGCATCGCCATCATCGGCCCCAACGGCATCGGCAAGACTACCCTGCTCAAGACCCTGGCCGGCGAGCTGGCGCCGGTGGCGGGCAGCGTGCAGTGGACCGACAGCGCCGATCTGGGCATCTACGCTCAGGATCACGCCGACGACTTCGCCAACGACGCCACCCTGTTCGAGTGGATGGCCCAGTGGACGGACGGCGGCGAGCAGGTGATCCGCGGCGCCCTGGGGCGCATGCTCTTCTCCAGCGACGACATCGGCAAGTCGGTCAAGGTGATCTCCGGCGGCGAGCAGGGGCGCATGCTGTTCGGCAAGCTGATCCTGACCCGCCCCAACGTGCTGCTGATGGATGAGCCCACCAACCACCTGGACATGGAGTCCATCGAGGCGCTCAACCTGGCCCTGGAGCACTATCCGGGCACCCTGATCTTCGTCAGCCACGACCGGGAGTTCGTCTCCTCCCTGGCGACCCGCATCCTCGACATGAGCGAGACGGGTATCACCGACTTCAGCGGAAGCTACGACGACTACCTGAGAAGCCAGGGCCTCTACGGCTGAGGGATGGGGCGTTGAGGGCCGCCTTGGCCCCCTCGCCGACGCTGGACTAGGGTGAGGGTGTTGCCGGCCGGGGGCCGGCGCCGCCGCCACGCCGC
>PUOM01000116.1 GCA_003552795.1 Halomonas sp.
GCCAATAGCACCGACGGCAACGGCCGCTATCTGTTCGGCGGCTTCCAGGACAGCGCGCCGCCCTTCGTGCGCGATGACGATACGGGGGCGATCGGCTACGAGGGCGACAGCAACGTTCGGGTTCAGCGCGTCGACGGCTTTCGCGAGATGCCGGTATCGGACCCGGGTGACGCCATTTTCGGTGATATCTTCGACTCCATGGACAAGGCGATCGGGGTCCTGGAGGCCGATGAGCAGAAGGTCGATCGCGACACCCTGAGCAGCGCCATGCGGGAACTCGATGACAGCTTCGACAATGTGCTGACGGTACGCGCCTCCATGGGGGCACGGCTCAACGAGCTGGATGCCATCGACACCGTGGCCGGCAACCGCATGCTCAGCTACCAGCAGACGCTCTCCCAGCTGGTCGATCTCGACTATGCGGAAGCGATCACCGAATACAGCCTGCGCCAGGTAGGGCTGCAGGCCGCCCAGCGCACCTTCGCGGATGTCCAGGGCATGTCGCTGTTCGACTATCTGCGCTGACGCAGCGCCGCCTTCCTTTGACGGACACCGCCACTCTCGGTGTCCGGAGTCCCTTGCCCGAGCGCACCACCGCTCGGGCTTTTTTATGTCAGCGGCGCCAGGGCATCCAGCAGCTCCCGCATGAACCCCAGGCCGTTGGCAAACAAACCCTGCAGAAAGCGCCCGATATCGGTCATCAGCACCATCATCAGCGCCAGGCCCACGGTCAGCGAGGTGGGGAAGCCGATGTTGAACACCGTCAGCTGGGGGGCCGAACGGTTGAGGATGCCCATGGAGAGGTTGATGATCAGCAGCGATCCCACCAGGGGCAGCGCCAGCATCATTCCGGACATGAAGA
The DNA here is from genome assembly GCA_003552795.1 of Halomonas sp. Taxonomy (GTDB): domain Bacteria; phylum Pseudomonadota; class Gammaproteobacteria; order Pseudomonadales; family Halomonadaceae; genus Halomonas. The sequence goes on from PUOM01000116.1 coordinate 863, forward strand.
TGGTGCCGCCGTAGCGTGCCAGCATCTCGAAGGCGCCGGCGTTGAAGCCGCCCAGCCCGATGGGCAGAGTCGTGAAGCTGGTGGCGAGGATCTCAAGCACGATCAGGTGGCCGTTGAGGGCCAGGAACATCAGCAGGGTGATCATGTAGAGGTAGCGCGACAGCACCGCCATGTTGGTGCCGCTGCCGGGATCGAAGAAAGTGGCGAAGGCCAGGCCCATCTGCAGGCCGATGAACTCGCCCGTGGCCTGCACCACCGCGAAGGTGACGTGCATGACCAGACCCATGGCGATCCCGATCAGCATCTGCTCGACGATGATCCCGAAGCCTGCCCAGGAGACCAGCGGCACGTCAGGCAGCGCCACCAGGGGGCCGATCACCACGGCCACCAGGGCGGCCAGGCCCACCTTGACCTGATTGGGCACGCTGGAGTGGCCCCATAGCGGAGAGGCGGCGAAGAAGGCCGTGATGCGCACGAAGGGCCACAGGAAGGCCGTGATCCAGCCCTGCAGCTGGGCAAAGGTTACCTCGACCATGGGGCTCGCACTCGCGTCACGCAATCATCGAGGGGATATTGAGGAAGAGCTCCCGGGTGAAATCGGAGATCAGGTTGAGCAGCCAGGGCCCTGCCAGGATCAGCACCAGGAACACGCCCAGGATCTTGGGAATGAACGACAGGGTCATCTCGTTGATCTGGGTGGCGGCCTGAAACAGGCTCACGGTCAGGCCGGTCAGCAGGGCGGTGAGCAGCAGCGGCCCGGCCAGCAGCAGCGTGACTCGCATGCCCTGGTAGGCCAGGCCCATTACCATTTCCGGGGTCATTGTCGTCTCCTCGCGTCGGGCAGCGCTACATGTAGAAGCTCTGGGAAAGTGAGCCAACGATCAGCTGCCAGCCATCGACCAGAACAAAGAGCATCAGCTTGAAGGGCAGGGAGATGGTGATCGGCGGCACCATCATCATGCCCAGCGACATCAGGGTGCTGGCCACCACCAGATCGATGATCAGGAAGGGGATGAAGATCATGAAGCCGATCTGGAAGGCGGTCTTGAGCTCGCTGGTGACGAAGGCGGGCACCAGGATGCGCAGCGGCACGTCTTCGGGGCCCTGCATGGGGCCGACCTCGGCCAGACGGGCGAAGAGCGCCAGGTCGGGCTCGCGGGTCTGGGCCAGCATGAATTCGCGAATCGGCTCCTGGGCCAGCATCAGGAACTCTTCGAAGCCGATCTCGTCGGCGGATAGCGGTACCCAGGCGGTGTCGTAGATCAGCTGGAACACCGGCGCCATGATGAAGAAGGTCAGGAACAGCGCCAGCCCGAGCAGCACCTGGTTGGGCGGCGTGGCCTGGGTGCCCATGGCGGTGCGCAGCAGGCTCAGCACGATGATGATGCGGGTGAAGCCGGTCATCATCAGCAGCATGGCCGGCAGGAAGGCCATGCCGCTGAGCAGCAGCAGGGTCTGCAGCTGAATGGACCACTGCTGGCCGCCATCCTCCAGCGGCTGGCTGACGATGCCGGGCAGCTGCTGGCCGAGCGCCAGGGTGGGCACCATCAGCAGCGCCAGCCCGAGGAGCAGCGCCGCGCGAAATGCCGAGGGATGCCGCCGCTTCATCCGCGGCGCCCCAGGCCCGCGTTGTGCTTGAGCGCCTTGGCCAGCCGCGTGGCGAAGCTGTCTCCCTCCACAAAGCCCGGTCCCGGCGCGGGGGCGGCCTGGCCCTGGGGCTGCGACGGTGCCGGCATCTCGTGCAGCTTGCTGACCTGGCCGCTGGCCACGCCCAGCACCAGCCACTGCGACTCCACCTGGACGACCACCACCCGCTCGCGGGGGCCCACCGCCGTGGCGCTGACGACCTCCAGGCGGCTGCCGCCGGGCTGGCGCCGCAGCTGCAGCCGCTTGAGCAGGGCGCTGGCGATGAAGATGATCACCAGGATCAGCGCCAGGGCCGCGGCGGTCTTGCCCAGGGTGGCCAGGCCGATCAGGGCGTCACCGCCGACGCTGACGGCTTCCAGGCCGCTCTCGGCAGGGCCGCTCTCGGCAGGGCCGCTCTCGGCGGGGCGGGAGGGGGTGTCGCTCATCTGTTCAGCTTCTGCACGCGCTCGGAGGGGGTGATGATCTCGGTGATGCGGATGCCGTACTTCTCCTCCACGACCACCACCTCGCCCTGGGCGATCAGGTAGCCGTTGATCAGGATGTCCATCGGCTCGCCCGCCAGGCCATCGAGCTCGATGACCGAGCCCTGGGTGAGCTCCAGCAGCTGCTTGATGGTAATCCGGGTGCGGCCCAGCTCCACGGCTAGCTTGACCGGAATATCCATGATCATCTCGAGATCACGGGCGGCGCCGGGATTGCCACCCTGCTCGAGGGGACGAAAGACGTTATCCCCGGCGGCCCTGGCCGGCGCCCTGGGCGCTGATGGCGGTGCGGCGACGCTGGCTTGGGCCTCGCTGGCGGCCTGTTCCGCCAGGGCTTCCGCCCAGGGGTCATCATCATCGGCGGCGGGCGGCGCTGCCGCCTCTTCCTGGGCCTTGCCCTCCTGCTCGGCCATGGCTTCCGCCCACAGGTCGTCGGCACTGTCCGTGTCGGGGGAGCCCTCCTGCTCGGACATGGCCTTGGCCCAGTCGTCGTCGCCGATGGGCTGATCGGGGTTCTTCGGATCAGTCATTCTTTGATTCCTTGGATGACGGCGCCGACCCCTTGACGAAGGTGTCGGACGAGGCGGAGCCCTGCTCGTGATCGATCATGCGCAGCACGCGCAGCGCGCGCTGTTCTTGCTGGCTACCATATTCGCACTCCATGACGGGAACCCCGTCGACCCTGGCCAGCACCGTCTCGGGCAGGTCGACCGGGAGAATATCCCCCACCTTGAGGGCCATGACGTGGGCGATGCGCGTAGGAATCGAGGCGAAATCGGCGGCCAGCTCGACCTCCGACTGGCGGATCTCGCCGGCCATCCGCCGTTTCCAGGTGCCGTCGTCATGCATGCCGTCGTTGAGGGGGTTGGAGAGCAGGTCGCGCAGCGGCTCGATCATGGCGTAGGGCATGCAGATCTGGAAGGTGCTCGACAGGCTGCCCACCTCGATATTGAAGGCGGTATTGACCACGATCTCGTTGGGCGAGTTGGTGATATTGGCAAACTTCGACTGCATCTCCGAGCGCAGGTAGCCGATCTCAAGCGGGTAGACCGATTTCCAGGCGTCGCCGTATGCCTCGATGGCCAGGTCGAGCAGGCGCTTGATGATGCGCTGCTCGGTGTTGGTGAACTCACGCCCTTCGGAGCGGGTCAGGAAACGCCCGTCGCCGCCGAAGAGGTTGTCGACCACCATGAACACCAGGCTTGGCGGAAACACGATCAGGGCCGAGCCGCGCAGCGGCTTCATGGCAATGATGTTGATATTGGTCGGCACCGGCACGTTGCGTGAGAATTCGCTGTAGCTGAGATAGCGAACGCTCTCGACGGTGATGTCGGCGCTGCGGCGCAGGAGGTTGAACAGGCCCATGCGGAAGTTGCGGGCAAAGCGTTCATTGATGATATCCAGGGCGTGCAGGCGCTCCCGGATCACCCGATGCTGGGTGGCCGGGTCATAGGGCCGCATGCGTGCATCGTCGGCGCCGCTGGCAGGGCTGCTGTCCTCCTCGCCGCTGACGCCCTTGAGCAGGGCGTCGATCTCTTCCTGCGACAGCAGATCGTCTTGTGACATGGGGTCGATCCGCTTATTGAACGATGAATTCAGTGAACAGGACGTCGTCGACCAGCAGCTCCGGCTGATGCTCGGTCATGGGGTCGCCCAGGGCTGCAACGATATCGTCGGCCAGCTGGGCCTTGCCGCCGGGGCTGGTCAGCTCGCTGGCCTCCTGGCCGGAGAACAGCATCAGCAGACGGCTCCTTACCTGAGGCATATGCTCCTTCAGGATCTCCCGGGTCTCCTCGTTGCCCACTTTCAGCGTGAGGCCGGTGTAGAGAAGCCGACTGCCGCGGGCGTCGTCGGCCAGATTGACGGTAAAGGGCTCGACCTTCACGAAGATGGGCGCCTGACGCTCGGGCGACGCCTGAGCCTGGGAGGCGCGATTCTCACCCTGGCCCATGACCATATACAGCGCTGCACCCGCTGCGGAGAGCGAGACGACGACCAGAACCACCATCAGCCATAGCAGCTTGCGAGAGCCACCGCCGGATTTTGCCATTGCCTTGCTACCTCTGGGCGAAGAGCGAATTAAGAGTGATATGCCAGGATGGCAGTATGCCGGGACAGCGCCCAGCGCCATGGCGCAAACAGGCCCGCCTAACGGGCCCTACTCGTCTTTTTGGTTGGCTGCCGAGGCCGAGTGGCAAACGGCGGCTCGTCATTGCCCCTCGGGGACCAGCAGCACCGGGCAGGGCGAACTTTCCACCAGCGCCTGAGCCATGCTGCCCAGCAGCCGCTCGCGCAGCGCGCCGTGGCCGCGCTGACCCAGCACCAGCAGCTCGGTCTGCCAGGCGGCCAGCCGGGCCAGGATCGCCTCGGCTGCGGGGCCGTCCACCAGCTCGAAATCCAGCTTGGCCAGCCGGCGGGCCATGTGCTCCAGGTGGTGGCGTGCCTGGCCGATGCCGACGTCATCGTCCTTGAGGCTGCGGGTCGCGATGACCGCCACGCGGCGATCGAAATGCTCGCAGAGACCGGCAAAGCAGCGCTCGGCGGCGGCGGCGGCAGGGGAGGCGTCGGTGGCCAGCATGATGGAGGGCGATGCCCCCCGCGCCTGGCCGTCGTGCAACGGCTCAAGCCACAGGGGGCAGCGGGTCAAGCGCGCCAGGTTCAAGGCGGTCGAACCGATCAGCAGCCGGTGCAGCAGGCCGTGGCCCTGGCGGCCCAGCAGCACCAGATCGGCGCGATGCGCTTGCGCCAGGTGGGCCAGCCGCTCGCTGGGAGGGCCGCTGTGCACCTCACAGGCGACCTCCAGGCCCATCTCCGCGAGTGCCGTGGCCTCGCTCTCCAGCCGCTGGCGGGCCCGAGCCAGGTCGGCCTCGCCGGGCCGGGAAAGCTCCCGGGGGCTGATCACATGCACCAGCGTTACCCGGCGTATTCCCATGGCGCGCAGCCGCGCCAGACGGCGCTCCAGCGCTGGCCAGGCGGGTGAAAAGTCGACGCCCACCAGCACATGGTCGAACAGGTTCTGCATCGTTACCTCCGCTCACCGCACCTCGACCGACAGGGCCGGGTGCTTTGTCCGAGATACCCGGCGCCTCGTCTCAAGCGTAGAGATCCACTCGGCCATCGCTGAACGAAGCCTGGCCGAGGCCGGTAGCAGCGTCGCTGGCGTCCATCTCATCGGCTCCGCCGGCCTGTCCGGAGGAGCGGTTGAAGGCCATGCCTTGCTGCCCCTGCTCCCCCTGCTGCTGGGGGTGCTCGCCCACCGAGGTGTCGCTCAGGCTGATGCCCTGTTCCGCCAGCGCCTCGCGCAGCTGGGGAATCGCCTGCTCCACGGCCTGGCGAACCGAGGCGTGAGCGGAGAGGAACTGCGCCTGGGCCCCCTGTTCGCCGACCTTGAGCGAAATGCTCAGCGGGCCCAGCTCCGCCGGGTTGAGGTGAAGCTCCACGCGCTGCTCCCCGCCGCGCTGGCCGAGCATCACCAGCTGCTGGCCGAGCTGTCCCGGCCAGGCGGGGCTGGCAAGAGGCGCGGGAAGGTTGCCCTGGGGCGCGCTGGGCGTGCTGGGTGCGCCGCTCGCCGTGCTATTGGCGCTAAGGCCGGCCAGGCCTTCCGGGCGTCCCTCGGATCGACTGTCACCGAGCGGCTCGCCCGATCCGGGAAGCGGGGCCTCGCCGGTGCGCAGCGGCGAGTCGGCAGGGTTCGCCCGCTGGGGCGTATCGAGAATCGGCTGGGGGACGGCCGGCGAGGGCGCGCTGGCGCCGGGGCGTGCCTCGAGCGAGGTGAGCGACAGCTCGCTTCGGGAGGGGCGGTCCGCGGCGGCCAGGTCGGCCAGGGGAGTCGCCACGGCGGGTTCGCTCGGCGCGCGGCGGGCTGACTCAGTGATCGCTAAAGGGCTCGCCAGGCCTTCCTGGCTTCGCTCGGCTTGGTCATCCAAACGCGGTTCGCCTCGCTGGTCCAGGCGCAGTTCGGCTTGGTCAGCCAGGTGCCGCTCGGCTCGGTCATCCAGGCGCAGTTCGCCTCGCTGGTCCAGGCGCGGCTCGGCTTTGTCAGTCAGGCGCAGTTCGCCTCGCTGGTCCAGGCGCAGTTCGGCTTGGTCAGGCAGGCGCCGCTGGGCCCGGTCATCCAAACGCGGTTCGCCTCGCTCGTCCAGGCGCAGTTCGACTTGGTCATCCGAGAGCCGTGCGCCGTTCGGCCACTGGAGGTGCGTTTCTGCCATCGCGCTCTCCGGCATGCCGTATGCCTGGGCAGGACGCTCTTCCGGCACCTGGATGGCGCTGTCACCGGCCGAGGCGATCAGCTGGAGTCGCTTGGCGATCTCGGCCAGGGCCCCCTCGTCGGACAGCGGGTGTCGGGCGGTGTCTTCGGCATCTTCGGCCAGCGTCCGTAACATCGACGCCAGGCTGATCTGGCCCTCGGGGTCGCCGTGGCGCGCCTCCGTCCCCGCCTTGGCGGTGGCGGCCTTCATGCCCTCGGCGCCGAGCTTGCCTTCCAGGCCCGCCAGGGCATCGGCAAACCCCCGGGAGGAGGGGTCGCTGGTGCCGGAGGTGCCTGAGGCGCGGGGCTGGCCAGAGGCGGTGGAGAGCAGCAGTGCAATATCCATGGGGGACTCCGAAATTACCGATCCGCGGCGTGGCGGGCACGGGCCAGGCGGCCATTGACGAGTTCATCGTTGAGGCGCAGCTCCTGACGCGCCTCGCGGCGCTGCTGCTGTTCCTGGCGGCGAGAGGCCAGGGTGTCGTAGGAGGAGAGCTTGCGCTGCTCCTGCTGCCACTGAGCCCGCCGCTGACTCACGCGCTGCTGCTGGGCCTCGAGGGCCTGGCGAGCGCGTTCCAGGGCGGTATCCAGGGAGTCGAGAAACTGCTGGTAGTTGCGCATGGTGGCCGGGTCGATGCCCTCGCGCATGGCCTGCTGCAGCTGCTGGGCGTACTCCAGCCGATACTGGTTCAGCGACTCGAGCTGTCCGGCCACCTGCTGCTCGCTCTGGCGCTCCTGGGCCAGCGCCTGGCCGGCCTGGTCGCGGTTGCCGCGGGCCAGTTCGATCAGGGTATCCAGCGGTGAGGAATTCGCGCTCATCGTTTCACTCCGAGGGTCTGTGCCAGCGCCTCGAGGGAGGCCTCGGCGGGGGCCTGCTCATCGAGGGGCTGCTGCAGAAAGGCTTCCAGGGCGGGATAGCGCTGCACCGCCTCGTCCAGCTGGGGGTCGTTGCCCCGGGTGTAGGCGCCGACGCTGATCAGGTCGCGGTTGCGCTGGTAGCGTGAAAACAGTCGTTTGAATGCTTGTGCCATGCGCGCCTGGTCGGCGCTGATGATCTGGGTCATGGCGCGGCTGATCGAGGCCTCGATGTCGATGGCCGGATAGTGGCCGCCCTCCGCCAGCGCCCGCGACAGCACCACGTGGCCGTCGAGAATGGCGCGGGCGGAGTCGGCAATGGGATCCTGCTGGTCATCGCCTTCGGTGAGCACCGTGTAGAAGGCGGTGATGGAGCCGCCGCCGCGCTCCGCATTGCCGGCGCGTTCGACCAGGCTGGGCAGCTTGGCGAACACCGAGGGGGGATAGCCCTTGGTGGCGGGGGGCTCACCGATGGCCAGGGCGATCTCCCGCTGGGCCATGGCGTAGCGGGTCAGGGAGTCCATGATCAGCAGCACGTCATGGCCGCTATCTCGAAACCCTTCGGCCAGGCGCGTGGCGTAGGAAGCGCCCTGGAGGCGCTGCAGCGGCGAGGTGTCGGCGGGGGCGGCCACCACCACGGCGCGGCGCCGGCCCTCGGGGCCGAGAATATTGTCGATGAAGTCCTGAACCTCGCGGCCCCGCTCGCCGATCAGCCCCACCACGATGACGTCGGCGCGGGTAAAGCGCGCCATCATGCCCAGCAGCACCGACTTGCCCACCCCGGAGCCGGCGAAGAGTCCCATGCGCTGGCCGCGGCCGACGCTGAGCAGGGCATTGATGGCGCGAATGCCCACGTCGATCTGGGTATCGATGGGCGCCCTCGTCAACGGATTGAGCGGCGGGGTCTGCAGGGTGCCCTGGGGGGCGTCATCCAGGGGCCCCATGCCGTCGAGCGGCGCGCCGTTGCCGTCCACCACGCGCCCCAGCAGGGCCTCGCCCAGGGGAAAGCGGCGGGCGCCGTTGCCGCTCTCGCCGAGTGAGAACACCCGGGCGCCCGGCAGCAGCCCGGTGATCTCGGCCAGGGGCATCAGGAACAGCTTGTCGTTGGCAAAACCCACCACCTGGGCCTCGGCAAAGCGCGGCGGCTCGTGGCGATAGGGGGCCGGCAACTCGATGCGGCAGGCGCTGCCTAGCGGCGCCTGGAGCCCGACCGCCTCGATCACCATGCCGGTGGCGCGCACCACCCGGCCGCTGGCGCGGAAGGGCGCCACCTTCTCGATACGCGCCCTGACCCTGTCCAGCGACTGCTGCCAGCGCTGGTGATGGGGGTTGATCGGGGCGGCGGCGTTCATGGCGTTGTCTCTCCCTGGCCGTGGGTCGGGCCCTTGCCCTCGTCGTCGGCCGGCGCCCGGGCCGGGCGACGGCCGCGCACCTGGCGCTTGACCGCCGCCCAGCGGCTCTCCCAGGTGGCGTCCAGCTCGCCGCTGGCGCTGGTCACGCGGCAGCCGCCGCGGCTGACCTGATCGTCGGGCTGCAGCTCCCAGCCCGCCGCCGACAGTTCGTGGCCCAAATGCTCTTCCACCAGGGCGTGGTCCCGGGGGTGCAGCCAGAGGCGCGGCTTGCCGCTCATGGCGGGTTCGGTATGCAGCAGGGCGCGAACGATCTCGAGGACCTGCTTGGGGCGGGCCTTGAGGGCTTCCCCGGCCAGCTGTCGGCCGGTGGTCATGGCAAGTTCCACCAGCGCCTCGCCCAGGGCCTCGTCGAGTGCCGTCAGGGCGCTGGAAAAGTGCTCGGCCAGCGGCTGCAGGGGAGCCAGGGTGTCGTTCGCGAGGCGCTCATACTCCTCCCTGGCCTGCTGGCGCCCCTTCTCCAGCCCTTCGGCAAACCCGGCCTGGTAGCCTTCGGCGTGGCCGGCCTCGAGGCCCTCCCGGTGGCCGGCTTCCCGCGCTTCCGCCATCGCCTTGTCGCGCTGCGCGCGCAGGGCCGCCTGGCGCTGCAGGGCCGCACGGCGGCGCGCGGTCTCCTCGGGAGAGAGCGAGGCGCCGCTGTCCGGCGGGGGCGTCTGGCGCAGCGCGTCCATCTCCCAGCGCTTCCAGCTGACGTCGGCATCGTGCCGGGGCAGGTCGGGGCGCCGGGCGTCAGACATAGGTGTCGTCTCCGCCGGTCAGCACGATCTCGCCGCTGTCGGCCAGGCGGCGGACGATCTGCAGGATCGCCTTCTGCTCGGCCTCCACCTGGGAGACGCGGATCGGACCGCGCGCCTCCATGTCCTCGCGCACCAGATCGGCGGCGCGCTGGGACATGTTGCGCAGGAAGCGGTCCATGAGGGCTTCCGGCGCGCCCTTGAGGGCCACCACCAGCGAATTGGTGTCGATCTCCTTGAGCACCATCTGGATGCTGCGGTCGTCCAGGTCCATGAGGTTCTCGAACAGGAACATCTCGTCGATGATCTTCTGGGCGAGATCCTCGCTGTGGGCGCGCACGGTCTCGATGACGGCCTCTTCCTGGCTGGAATTCATCAGGTTGAGGATCTCCGCGGCGGTTCTCACGCCGCCCATCTTGCTGCGCTTGAGGTTCTGACCGTCGAGCATGCCGGAGAGCACTTCGGTGAGCTCCTGGAGGGCCGCCGGCTGCACCCCGCTGAAGGTGGCGATGCGCAGCACCACGTCGTTGCGCAGCTTGTCGTCGAACAGCTCCAGCACGTCGGCGGCCTGGTGGCGCTCCAGGTGGACCATGACGGTGGCGATGATCTGCGGATGCTCGTCGCGAATCAGCTCGGCCACCATGGAGGCTTCCATCAGGTTGAGCGCATCGATGCCGGAGGGCGCTCCGCTGCTCTCCAGCACGTCCTCGATCAGGCTGGAGGCGCGCTCGCTGCCCAGCGCCTTGGTCAGCACCGAGCGGATATGCTCGCTGGTATTGAGGTTGAGGGCGATGAACTCCTCGGTCTCGGCATGGAAGTCGGCCAGCACCTGGCGCATCTCGTCATGGGAAACCTGGTCCAGCCGGGCCATCTCGGTACTGATCTGCTGGATCTCCCCCGGCGCGAGGTACTTGAACACCTCGGCGGCGCTGTCCTCGTCCAGGGCGAGCAGCAGGATGGCGCTGCGGCGGGCGCCGCTGATGGGCTCTGACTTAGACTTACTCATGCTTGTTCATCCAGCTGCGAACGATCATGGCGACCATGCGGGGATCCTCCTGGGCCATCTCGCGCAGGTCGGTAAGGTTCTGCTCGTACTCCGAGGCCTTGCGGCGGCGCTTGCGTGGCGGGTCATAGGTGGCGCCGGGCGCGCCGGAGGCCTGTTCGCCATCGCCATCGCTCTCGGCCTCTGCCTCGCCGTCACCCACCTGAACCTGCAGGCCGGCCCCCGGGCCTGCCGCGCCGGGCAGCGGTGACTGGGTATGGCGCTTGATCAGCGGGCGCAGGATCAGCAGATAGAGCAGCAGGGCGGCCAGGCCGACCAGCAGGTAGCGGCCGATGGTCAGCGCCAGGGCGTGGATGTCGGGGGACTGCCACCACTCGAGGCTCGGCGTCTCCTCGTCGCGCAGCGAGAAGCGGCTGTTGACCACCTCGATCTCGTCGCCGCGGTCGACCGAAAAGCCCATGGCCTGGCGCACCAGGCTCTGGATCTGGGCCAGCTCCCCGTCGCTGAGGGGCACGCGCACCCGCTCGCCCTCCTCGTTGATGTCATCCCGATAGTTGACCACCACCGCGGCGGTCAGGCGCTCTACCTGGCCGAGGCGATGCTGGACGTGAGAGATGCTGCGGTCGACCTCGTAGTTGGTGACCTCATCCTGACGCAGGGTGTTGATGGCCTGCAGGGCCGCCTGCTGGGCCTCCTCGTCGACGCCTTCCTCGCCCTCGGGAAGCTCGACGGGGGAGGGGGCGGCCCCCGGCGGCACATTGCTCAGCGCCCCGGGAATCCCCTGAACCAGGCCCTCGTCACCGTTGTAGGAGGCGCTGGCCTGCCGGCTGCGCACCGCCGCCTCGTTGGGCGGCTGGTTGGGACCGAACCGCTCGGCGGTCTCCTCGCGGCGCGAGAAATCGATCTGGGCGGCGACCTGGGCGCGCACGTTGTCGCGGCCCAGCAGCGGAATCAGGATGCTCTCGATGCGCCGCCGATAGGAGTGCTCTACCTCCTCGATATACTCCAGCTGGGAGCCGTCCAGGTCGTTGCTGCCGGCGGCCTGGGTGGAGAGCAGGCGGCCGTTCTGGTCGACCACCGTGACATCCTCGGCGGAGAGCTCCTGTACGCTGCTGGCCACCATGTGCACGATGGCGCTGACCTGGCCGTCGCCCAGCAGCCGGCCGGGGTGCAGGGTCAGGATGACCGACGCCTTGGCGGCTTCGCGCTCGCGCACGAACACCGAATCGCGGGCCAGGGCCAGGTGGACCCGGGCGCGTTCTACCGGGCCCAGGGACTCCATGGAGCGCGACAGCTCACCCTCCAGGCCGCGCTGGAAGTTGACCTGCTCGGCAAACTGGCTGATGCCGAACGCCTGATCATCCATCAGCTCGAAGCCGACGCTGCCCCCGCGGGGCAGGCCCTGTTCGGCCAGCTGCAGGCGCAGGCCATGCACCTCATCGCCCGGCACCAGCAGGGCCTCGCCGCCCTGGCTGAACTGATAGGGCACCCCGCGGCTCTCCAGCTCGCTGACGATGCGACCGCCGTCGCTGTCGGAGAGGTTGCTGTAGAGCACCCGATAGTCGGGCGTGCGGGCCCACATCAGCAGCGCCACGACGATGGCGACGGATGCCGCGCCGGCCACCATGATCATGATCAGCGGGTTGCCGCGCAGCTGCTGGAGCACGCGCTCGACCCCGGCGGGGGTGTTCCCGGCGGGGCGTGCGGTGCTGTTCTGAGAGCCGGTGGCAGCGGCACCGTTGCTCATTCACGCCACCCCGCTGGGGAGGCAGGGGCAGCGGTTGCCACTGTCATGGAAGAAAAAGGCATTGTCAGCGTCCATGGGTCGCGGTTGGCCACCTGGCAGGCAGGCGGAACTGTGATGGACGCCATTATCCTTGCCACCGTCGACCCCTAATCCAGAAAAAGCCCAGCTTTTCATCGGTAATTGCCCCGATGGGCAGGCGGCAGGAGGTGCTAGCCTGTCGGTCATCGATGACGTGCACGCTTGATCGGCGCTGTCTCGGGCGCCGTCGGGCCCGTGACGGGGCGCCTCGAGGGCACAGGGCAGGAGGAGGTTTCATGAGTTCACCGGCGATCCAGTCGGCGCTGGCGCAGATGCAGAGTATGGCCACCCAGGCCTCCGGTCAGGCCGCCAAGGGGCAGCAGGTGACGGCCGCCGTGGGCGCAGGAGGCTTTGCCGGCGAGCTGCAGGCGTCGATCCAGCGCATCAACCGCTTGCAGCAGGCCTCCAAGGCCCAGTCCGAGGCCTTTCAGGCGGGTGAGCCGGGCGTGGAGCTCAACGACGTCATGGTCGACATGCAGAAGGCCGACGTGGCCTTCCAGATGGGTACCCAGGTGCGCAATCGGCTGGTCTCGGCCTACCGGGATGTCATGAACATGCAGGTGTGACCTCGCGGCTCACGCCTCGAGCTGGATCAGGCGGCCCTGAACCTCGCTCAGCCGCTCGGCGACGCGCATTACCTCCTCGGCGGGGATCTGGCGTATCACCTCGCCGCTCGCTCGATCGATGATTCGGGTCACCACCCGGTCATACTCCTCCCCCAGCTCGAACTGCACGCCGTAGTGGCGCATCACCTCGTTGATGCGCTGGATCGGTTCCACCAGCTGGCCGCGCCCCGGGTCGGCCTGGTGGCTCTCGGCCTGCGCCATGCTGCTCCCGGCGGCGGGCAGGGCGGTGTCGAGAACGCGCTCGACCTGCTGGCGTGGCGACAGCCCCTGAGTGGTCGGGTTGGTGGAGGTAACGCTTGACGCGTCGAAGAGGGGAGAGCTCATGGCGCTGTTCCTTGTTGGGATTCTTCTCTCATGATGCCGGCGCGGATGCGCCGGCGATCTCCAGGTAGGGCTCTCTCTGTTATCGGCCGTTGGGCGGCGTAGCTTTAGCATCCGCCGCCAAAGGGTCAGATCCTGCGGGCTCCTCACGAATAA
>PUOM01000327.1 GCA_003552795.1 Halomonas sp.
CAGCTTCCAGCTTCCAGCTTCCAGCTTCCAGCTTCCAGCTTCCAGCTTCCAGCTTCCAGCTTCCAGCTTCCAGCTTCCAGCTTGTGCTTATGTTGATCGACGCCCACTGCCACTTGGACTTCCCCGATTTCGACGCCGACCGCGAGGCGGTGTTCGAGCGGGCCAGGGCGGTGGGCGTCGGGCATTTCGTGGTGCCGGGCACGACGCGCCAGCGCTGGCCGGATGTGCTGGCGCTGGGCAAACGCGACGACGTCAGCGTCTGCCTGGGGCTGCACCCCTATTTCATGGACTCCCACGCCGACAGCGACCTGGACGCCCTTGACCAGACCCTGGCGGCTCACTGCGGCGGCGCCTCACCCAGGGTCGTGGCGGTGGGCGAGTGCGGTATCGATGCCCGCTTCGCCGATACCCTCGAGGCCCAGTGGGAACTCTTCGACGCCCAGCTCAGGCTGGCCAAGACGCATGCACTCCCGCTGGTGATCCACTGCGTGCGGGCCAACGACAAGGTTGCCAGGCGGTTGCGTCAGCTGGCGCCGCCCGCCGGCGGCCTGATCCACGCCTTCGCCGGCTCGCCGGAGCAGGCGCGGCGCTTTATCGATCTGGGCTTCGTGGTGGGGCTGGGGGGCGCCGTTACCCACGAGCGGGCCAGACGCCTGCAGCGGGCCGTGGCGTCGCTGCCCGATGGCGGCTATGTGCTGGAGACCGATAGCCCCGACATGCCGCTGGCCGGCCACCGGGGCGAGCGCAATGAGCCGGCGCGGGTCGTGGAGGTGTGCCGGGCCGTCGCCGAACTGCGGGGCCAGAGCGAGGAGGCGGTGGCGGCCGACAGCACCGCCACCGCCCGGCGCCTCTTCGGCCTGTAAGCGAGCCCGGCCGAGGGTCAGCCGCGGGCGACCATCTCCTCTGGGTCCAGGCGCTCCACGGCATAGGGGAGCTTCAGCTGCTTGAAGGCCTGGCCGGCGACGCTCAGGGGCCCCAGGTCCTCCTTGGTGCTCAGCACCGCCAGGATCTCCGCCTGGGCGTAGGCGTCCAGCTCCGCGGCCAGCACTTCGCCCACCGCCTTGCCCTCGGCGCTCTCCACCGGGCTGCCCGGGCCGGGGAGCTCTTCGCCCTCCAGCTGGGCGCGCACCAGGCGCCGCTTCACCTGGCCGCGGAAGTGGGCCCTGGCCACGACTTCCTGGCCGGTGTAGCACCCCTTCTTGAAGCTGATGCCGCCCAGCGCCTCCCAGTTGATCATCTGCGGCAGCAGGGCATCGCGATGGTCCGGCGTCAGCCAGGCCAGGCCGGCCTGGATATCCTGCAGGCACCACACCCCATTGCCCACCGGCGCGGCCTGCTCGGTCAGGGTCTGCCACAGTGCCGAGGCGCGCTCTGCCGGCAGGCAGATCAGCTGGCGCGGACGGGGCCCTGGGTGGGTCAGCAGCTGCAGTTCGGCATCGCCGGCCTGATGCCAGGCCGCCGGGGGCACCAGGTCCAGCCGCGCTTCGGCCATCGCCGGCGCCTCCCGGCCGATGAGCCCGATCAGCGCCAGGTCGTCCCGGGGGGTGAGCTTGGCCTGGTAGAAGGCGGCGAACTTGCCCAGATGCTCCGCCAGGGGGGCGACCAGGCCGCGGTGCATCAGCAGGCGGTAGTGCCCCTCGGCGATCCTGAGCAGCTGGGCGTTGGCCAGCATGCGCCCCTTGGGGGTGCAGAAGACGGTCAGCGGGGCGAAGTCGCCGTCGGCGTGGGCGATCTGGGCGCTGGCCTGCCCCTGCAGGAGCTTGTCGGCACCGACGCCGATCACGTCCAGGGCGCCCAGATGGACCAGCGGCGTGACCACCGTTCCATCCAGGGCCTGTCGGGCCTGATCCGGGGTGTCGAAGGCGACCCGGTCATCGGCCTCCTGCCGTCCGTCCGGGGCGGTGATCCAGTCGTGCATGGGAGCTCCTTGTCGTCTGCTGAGTGGCTGCTTCCTCTTATGCGGGTAGCCGTGCGACATTGCAACCGCTGTGGTCGTCCCGGCGCCATGCTAGACTCGCCGGCACATTCCCGGGGCCAGAGGAGAGCCGCCCATGGCGCATCAGTCGCTGAGCTTCAAGGGCGTCGAGAACGCCGATCAGATCAACCGCATCACCACGGCGCTGATGATGCTCGACGGCGTGGACAGCGCCGAGGTGGGGCGTCACGGCGCCGAGGTGGAGGGCCGTGTCCGCCGCGAGGCGCTGATCAAGGCCGTCGAGGCGCTCAAGCTTCCCATTCAGGTCAAGTGAAGAGGAGGTTTTCGTGAAGAAGACCATTGAAGTCATCAGCGTACGCAACCATATCTTCCGCCAGCGGGTCGAACTGGACGGCTTCGACGACCTTTTCGTCGACGTGCCGGTGGCCTATGGCGGCGAGGGCAGCGCCCCCGATCCCCATGACTACTTTGACCTGTCGCTGGGAGCCTGCAAGGCGATTACCTCGATGATGTACGCCAAGCGCAAGGGGTGGCCCCTGGAGGGCATCAGCGTCAAGGTGCAGCGCGATGACTCCGAGGAGCGTAACGGCACCTACCGCCTCGACGTGGAGATGACCTTTCACGGCATCGAGGATGCCGCGCAGCGCGCGCGCCTGGAGGAGATCAGCCACAAGTGCCCGATCCATCGGTTGATGACCAGCTCCACCGTGGAGGTCAACACACGGGTCGGCGTAGACGCCTGAGACAACGCACGCTGCCATACAGGGAGACTCAATGAGCAAGCCCTTTCGCCTCGCCTCGAAGTTCCAGCCCGCCGGCGATCAGCCCGCGGCGATCGGCAGCCTCGTCAAAGGGCTGGACGCGGGGCTTGCCCACCAGACCCTGCTCGGCGTCACCGGGTCGGGCAAGACCTTCACTATGGCCAACGTGGTCGAGCGCCTGCAGCGTCCGACCATCGTCATGGCGCCCAACAAGACCCTGGCGGCCCAGCTCTATGGGGAGTTCAAGGCATTCTTCCCCGACAACGCCATCGAGTACTTCGTCTCCTACTACGACTACTACCAGCCCGAGGCCTATGTGCCCTCGTCGGACACCTTCATCGAGAAGGATGCCTCGATCAACGACCACATCGAGCAGATGCGCCTGTCCGCAACCCGGGCATTGCTGGAGCGCCGTGACGCGATCATCGTTGCCAGCGTTTCCGCAATCTACGGCCTGGGCGACCCGCGCA
>PUOM01000277.1 GCA_003552795.1 Halomonas sp.
GCCAGCGAGAGAGCGGTGAGCAAATCGGTCACAATCGCCGGAATGACCGGTCACGTTCG
The DNA here is from genome assembly GCA_003552795.1 of Halomonas sp. GTDB lineage: Bacteria > Pseudomonadota > Gammaproteobacteria > Pseudomonadales > Halomonadaceae > Halomonas. Next base: position 60 of record PUOM01000277.1, read on the forward strand.
CCGGAATACGCACCCCGGGTCCGTGACCGCAGTGGCGATGGGGTAAGCTTCAGCAGCGCGCTGCTGCCGCCCTACCTGAAGCGGGCCCGCAGTATCGATGAGCTGATCCCCTGGCTCTACCTGAAGAGAGTCTCCACCGGCGATTACCAGGAGGCCCTGTCGGCCCTGCTGGGTGACCAGGCCAAGGGACTCTCGGCCAACACCGTGTCGCGGCTCAAGAAGCAGTGGGAGGACGAGCATGCCGACTGGCAAAAGCGTGACCTGGCAGAGCAGCGCTACGTCTACTGGTGGGCGGACGGCGTGTACAGCAACGTGCGCATGGATGACCGCCTGTGCCTGTTGGTGATCATAGGCGTCACCGAGCAGGGTCGCAAGGAACTGGTCGTCGTCGAGGATGGCCAGCGTGAGTCAGAAGCCAGCTGGAAAGAGCTGCTCACGGGGCTGCGTGGGCGCGGGCTGACCACCGCCCCCAAGCTCGCGGTCGGCGACGGTGCCATGGGCTTCTGGGCGGCCTTGAGCAAGGTTTACCCAGAGACCGACCACCAGCGCTGCTGGGTACATAAGACTGCCAACATACTGAATAAGCTGCCAAAATCGGTGCAGCCCAAGGTCAAGGCCGACCTTCACGAGATCTGGATGGCCGAGACCCGCGATGAGGCACACAAGGCCTTCGATCGCACCGTGAAACGCTTCGAGGCCAAGTACCCCAGAGCCATGGAGTGCCTGGCCAAGGATCGAGAGGAGTTGCTGGCGTTCTATGACTACCCGGCAGAGCACTGGGTGCGTATCCGCACCAACCCGACCGAATCGACCTTCGCCACGGTCCGCCTGCGGAGCAAGCGCAGCCGGAACTGCGGCTCCAGAGCGACGACCCTGGCGATGGTCTTCAAGCTGCTTCAGAGCGCCCAGAAGCGCTGGAAGCGGATCAAGGGGTTCAACAAGCTAGAGCTGGTCGTGAACAACGTCCAGTTCAAGGACGGCGAACCTTTGACCGATCAGTCAGACAGGACTGCCGCCTGACTTGCCATACACAGGATTTGACAATAACTCCGTTGCAACAAACAAGCACCTTTATACCTTGGGAAATCAAGATGTTACCCGTCTTCCCCTTCATTTGAACGGGGTGCTCCCTCAGCGTTTTCGCTACCGTTACCAACAATGCTGATTCATTGCCGGAAAGCTGTACCATGTCACTACGTCATTTTTCATGCGTCCTTGTTCCTGCATCGTTGGATGGGGCGCACTCGCCGTCAGTCTCCAAGTCATCATTTTCCAAGTCGCCAGTTCCTGAAGCGACCTTTTCCCTGGCAGGAGATGGCAGCTTGCGAGGTGATACCTCTGGCGGTTTGAGATCCCCCCTCCTGCTTGGAGGTGCCTTGCTGTGCGCGGCCTTGCTGGCCCCTCAGACCAGCCTGGCCGATGCGGGCACCGCCTTTATTACCACCTGGAAGACCACCGAGCCCAACGAGGAAATCGCCATTCCTACCGCGCCCTACACGGATTACGACTTTACCATCGACTGGGGCAACGGTGAGGAGGAAGAGATCAGCGGCAGCGACCCCAACCCCTTTCATACTTACGCAGAGCCGGGTGTTTACGAAGTCCGCATCACCGGGGAGTTTCCACGCATTTTTCTGGATGTTTGGTTTGACGGCAATGGTGACCCGGATAACACTGAGCGGTTGCAGAGTATCGAACAATGGGGCGATATCGAATGGGAAAGCATGGAGGCTGCCTTTGCCGGGGCAGTCAACATGACCTATAACGCTGAAGACACGCCTGACCTGTCGCAGGTCAGCAGTACCAGCGACATGTTCACCAACGCGCATCATTTCGATGGGGATATCAGCGACTGGGACGTCTCCCATGTTACTGACATGAGCTACATGTTCAATGATGCCTTTGTCTTCAATCAGCCTATCGGAAACTGGGATGTCTCCAACGTCACGACCATGGAAGGCATGTTCGCCGGTGCCGAAGCCTTCAATCAGGACATCGGCGACTGGGATGTCGCCAACGTCACCCACATGGGCAACATGTTTGTGTTTGCCAGCGAATTTGACCAGGACATCGGTCGCTGGGACCTGTCCAGCGTCACCGATACCGAAGGCATGTTCTATGGTGCTGAACGCTTCAACCAGGATATTGGTGACTGGGATGTCTCCCAGGTTGTCAGGATGGCGGAGATGTTCGGCATGGCCGCGAGCTTCAACCAGGATCTCAGCGGCTGGGCGGTGAGCGAAGAGGCCGACACCATTGGCATGTTCACAGAGGCCTCCGCCTTTGACCCATCCCATGCGCCCGCAGGCGTTGAGGTGGAGTAAGTAAGCGAGTTGCGGCCTGGAAAGGAGGCGTTCTCCTTGCCCCTCGAGATAGGCCACTTGGGATCACGCCTGATTAAATGGCCATTATTGAGTGTGGAGCCTTTTATGTTCGTTCCTCTACCTTTCCAGTTCTCTGAGCCCTTGGGCAAGCCCCTGCTGACGGGCGCTCTGATCACGGCAAGCCTGTGGGCGCTATCGGCATCAGCGGGCAAGATCACCGCCTCTGACAACCCGGATTTTCACCTGGATGCCAATGGGGTAACCGTGCGCTGTGACTCAGCGGAACTGGGCGCCAGCGGCACCCTGGAAGGCAGGCGCTACACCAAGCGGGCCGTTGACGACATCACCCTGGATAACGCGGCGACGACCTGCACGAGTGGCATCAATGGCATGTTCCGGTTATTCGACACCAGCCGGGTTGGTGAGGAAGCTGCGAGTTTCGATGCGGACATCAGCCACTGGGATGTCTCCCGGGTGAACAACATGAGCCAGATGTTCATGGGGGCCGAAGCGTTCAATCAGGACATCAGCGCCTGGGACGTTTCCCGGGTACACAACATGACCAACATGTTCGCAAATGCCAAGGCCTTTGATCAGGATATCGGCGGCTGGAATGTGTCACGGGTCACCAGCATGGCCTGGATGTTCGGCGGTGCCGAGGCCTTCAACCAAGATATCGGAGGCTGGGATGTGTCCAGAGTGCGGAATATCGAAGGCATCGGCCCGTTGAAAGATGATTCCCGCTTCGGTGACGTTGGA
>PUOM01000258.1 GCA_003552795.1 Halomonas sp.
CGGCTCGCCGCCGTGGCGCTATCGGCCCGGTTGCTGCCAGACGGGCCGGCGCTTGGCCAGGAAGGCATCGATCCCCTCGCCTGCATCGGGAGCCATCATGTTCTCGGCCATCACATTGCCGGCAACGTCGTAGGCGTCGGCCAATGCCATCTGACGCTGGGGGTGGAACATGGACTTGCCGAAGCGCACCGCCGCCGGGCTCTTGCTCAGGATCTTTTCCACCTTGGCGCTCACGGCAGCCTCAAGCTCGGCATCCTCGCTCACGCCGCTCACGAGCCCCCACTCCAGGGCCGTGTCCGCATCGATAAAGTCGCCGGTCACCAGCATGTCGAACGCCCGCTTGGAAGAGACGTTGCGCGAGAGCGCCACCGCGGGGGTCGAGCAGAACAGGCCCACGTTGATGCCCGAGACCGCGAAGCGGGCCGATCGAGCGGCGATGGCCAGATCGCAGCTGGCCACCAGCTGGCACCCCGCCGCCGTGGCCATTCCCTGAACCTTGGCGATGACCGGCACGGGCAGCGCAACGACGCTCTGCATCACCCGGCTACAGCTCCGGAACAGCGCCTGATAATAGGACTTGTCGGGATTGGCCCGCATTTCCCGCAGATCGTGACCGGCGCAAAATCCCCGCCCCGTGGCGCCGATCACCACACAGCGGACGGCGGGGTCGTCGGCGATCGCATCCAGTTCCCGCTGCAAGGCCGCCAGCATGGATTCCGAGAGGGTGTTGAACTTGTCCGGACGGTTCAAGGTGAGGTGGACGGCACCCCCCTGATCTTCCCTGAGAAGGAGAGTATCTGACGCTTGGCTGTGATGCATGCCTGACTCCCGCGCGAGATGGCTGGTTACTGAGGGTTGATCGTCACCTCGGCGGTGATCGAGTTGCGGATAAAACAGTTCTTGTGGGCATTGGCGTGGATTCTGGATATCGCCTTCCGATCCGGCAGCTTGTCACCGCCGAAGGTGACGCGCGGCGACAGCTCGATGCGTGTGATTTCCATCCCTTTCGTGTCACGGCTCTCGAGATGGCCGACCGGATCGTCCTCATAGGATTCGACCCGATACCCCTGGAACTCGGCGATCGCCAGGAAGAACAGCATGTGACAGCTCGACACCGCGCTGACCAGCATCTGCTCCGGGTCGGCACAGCTCTCATCGCCCTTGAAGTCGACCGATGCGGAGACATCGACCTGCTGTCCACCGTTCAAGGTCGCGCGGTGGTTGCGCGAGTAGGTGTCGGCATCGGTTTCGTGGGGAGCGTGCTGCCAACGGATGGCGGACTGATGAACGGACATGGGGAAGTCTCCTGCTTGCGAATGCGGTCACGGTAAGCGATTCGGGAAATCGCTGTAAAACGACGATAGCTAAGCCCTTGGGATAGCCTCGCTAACGTGACGCCAGCTGTCCGCTTACTCAGCAACGGGGCACCTCGCAGCAAGATCAGCCGAATCCCACCGGCCGAATATCCGCAAGGGTTACCTAGCCTAAGCCAGACGCTTCGCAGGAATTGCCCTGCCAGTCGGTGTTCCCCGGCCTCCTCGAAGGCCTGTCGAACCTCGGAGTGACGGCCCTGGCGGCGTGGTGAACCGCCGGGGCGGGCCATGTCGGGTGCCGGCGGCTGGCCTCACAGCAGCTGGGGATTGAGCTGCCAGAGCGAGAAATTGAGCACCGCGGCAAAGCTCACCCAGAGCAGGTAAGGCATCAGCAGCAGGCCCGCGAGTGGACTCACGCGCCAGAAGGTCAGCAGCGTGGCGACGATCATCGCCAGCAGCAAGAGGATCTCGGCGAATGCCCAGCCGCCGAGCTGCCAGGCAAAGAACAGCCAGCTCCAGAGGGCGTTGAGACCCAGCTGGGCCAGAAACAGGCCCAGAGGCAGCCGGTTGGCCTTGAATCCGCCGGCCAGCCAGACCCGCCAGGCCGCAATGCCCATCAGCGCATACAGCACGGTCCAGACGGGTCCAAAGACGGCCCCGGGAGGCGACCATCCGGGGCGTTCGAGCTGCCGGTAGAACTCCCCTCCGTCGAGGGTGCCCAGGGCCCCGACAGCCGACGCCAGGAAACAGACCGCAAGCCATCCGATCAGCCCGGTCAACGAGGTAAGTCTCGACGTAATATGCATGGCGTTTCGCTCCTTTCGCCCGTTCATCAACGCAGTCATCCCATGATCAGCTGGCGTGTCTCAGCAGCTGTGGTGCATCCGCTACTTGCCCGTGGTCGGTGCGATCACACCGACCCGGTCTCGTCATGGATATCCACCCCGATAAAGCCGCCGGACTGGCGCCGCCAGAGTGCCGCATAGAGGCCGTCTCGCGCCAGCAGCTCGCCGTGGGTGCCGCTCTCGACGATCTGCCCCTCGTCGATCACCACCAGGCGGTCGAGCATGGCGATGGTGGAGAGCCGGTGGGCGATGGCAATCACCGTCTTGCCCTCCATCAGGGTGTAGAGCTGCTCCTGGATCGCCGCCTCCACCTCGGAGTCCAGCGCCGAGGTGGCCTCGTCCAGCACCAGGAGGGGGGCGTTCTTGAGCAGCACCCGGGCGATGGCGATGCGCTGGCGCTGGCCGCCGGAGAGCTTCACGCCGCGCTCGCCCACGTGGGCATCCAGGCCGCGACGGCCCTGCAGATCCACCAGCTCATCGATGAAGGTGTCGGCGTGGGCGCGGCGAACGGCTTCCAGGATCGCCTCCTCGCTGGCCTCCGGGCTGCCGTAGCGGATGTTGTCGCGCAGCGAGCGGTGCAGCAGCGAGGTGTCCTGGGTGACCATGCCGATATGGCGGCGCAGCGACGCCTGGGTCACCGCGGCGATATCCTGGCCGTCGATCAGGATGCGCCCGCCCTCCAGGTCGTAGAAGCGTAGCAGCAGGTTGGCGAGCGTCGACTTGCCCGCCCCGGAGCGGCCGATCAGCCCCACCTTCTCGCCCGGGGCGATGGTGAGGTCGAGGCCGTCGAACACCCGGCGCCCCTCCCCGTCGGGGCGCGCGTAGCCGAAGCGCAGCGCCTCGAAGCGGATCTCGCCGCGGGGCACCGCCAGCGCCGGCGCCCCGGGGGCGTCCTGGATCGCGGGCTCCCGGGCGATGGTGTTGAGGCCGTCCTGCACGGTGCCGATGTTCTCGAACAGGCTCGCCACCTCCCAGAGAATCCAGTCCGACATGAAGCGGATGCGCATCACCAGCGCGATGGCCACGGCGATGGTACCCAGCGACACCGCTTCCAGGTACCAGGCGCCGATGGCCATGGCAGCCACGCCGGCCAGCAGCAGGGAGTTGAGCAGAGTCAGGGTCACGGTAAGGCCGGTGGCCAGGCGCATCTGGCGATGCACCGTGCCCATGAAGCCCTCCATGGCGTCCCGGGCGTAGGCCTCCTCCCGGCGAGTGTCGGCGAACAGCTTGATGGTCTGGATATTGCTGTAGCTGTCGACGATACGCCCGGTCATCACCGCCCGGGCATCGGCCTGTTCCATGGAGACCCGGCGCAGGCGCGGCACGAAGACCCGCATGATGGCGATATAGCCGGCCAGCCACAGCACCAGCGGCAGCATCAGCCAGGGCTCGGCGCTGCCCATCAGCAGCATGGCGCCGGTGAAGTAGACGATCACGTAGACCATCAGGTCCATCAGCTTCATCACCGTCTCGCGCATCGCCAGGGCCGTCTGCATCACCTTCTGGGAGACTCGACCGGCGAACTCGTCCTGATAGAAGGCGAGGCTCTGGCCCAGCATGTGGCGGTGGGCCAGCCAGCGGCCGATCATCGGGTAGTTGCCGAAGATGCTCTGGTGGGTGACCAGCGCCTGCAGCAGGGTGAGCAGCGGCAGCAGGATCACCACCAGCGCCGCCATGCCCGCCAGGCGCCAGCCGTACTCGGCGAAGAAGCCCGCGCGCTCGGCCCCGGCCAGCCAGTCCACCAGCTGCCCCATGTAGTGGAAGAAGAGCACCTCCGCAGCGGAGACCAGGGCGGTGAACAGCGACATCACGATCAGCAGCGGCAGCACCGGCCGCGTGAAGTGCAGGATAAAGGCGGACAACCCCTTGGGTGGCGTGCCCCGGCTCTCCCTGGGGTAAGGGTTCACCCGGGTCTCGAAGTAGTGAAAAAGCGCGCGAAGCATGGCGTCCGTCCGTTGGCATTGGCTGGTTCAGGCGCGACGGGGCGAGCCCGTACAGGGTAGCGGTGTTACCCGCCGGCGTCAGATGGTCGTGCCGACATCGCCGCGGCGCGCGGCACTGGCCATGGCCCGGCGAGCGCGTCACCATAAGTGAAACATCCAGGGAGCCGTTCGCCCATGGAAGACGTGACTCGCGAATTTCTCGATGCCAACCAGCCGCTGCTCCGACTGGCGGTGGCCCTGCTGCTGGGCGCCCTGATCGGCATCGAACGCGGCTGGGTGGCACGCCAGCAGCGCGCCGGCCTGCGCATCGCCGGGGTGCGCACCCACGCCCTGGTGGGGCTGCTGGGCGGCATCGCCGCCCTGCTCTCGGAAACGGTCAGCCCCTGGGCCTTCCCGCTGATCTTCCTGGCGGTGGCGGCCACCGCCCTGGTGGCCTGGCGGGCGCGGCGTGACGACCCGCCGGACTACAGCATCACCGGCCTGATCGGCCTGCTCCTCACCTTCTGCTTCGGCGCCGTGGCGGTGGGGGTGGATCTGGTCGTGGCCACCGCCTGCGCCGTGGTCACGGCCCTGATCCTGGACAACAAGCGCGAGATCCACGGCCTGCTCAACCGGCTGCAGGCCAACGAGCTGGACGCCGGCCTCAAGCTGCTGGTGATCAGCGTGGTGGTCCTGCCGCTGCTGCCCAACCACGCTCTGGGCCCCGGGGGCGTGATCAATCCCTACGAGCTGTGGTGGATGGTGGTGCTGGTCGCCTCGGTCTCCTTCGTCGGCTACTTCGCCGTGCGCGTGGGCGGCGCCGAGAAGGGGATCCTCTTCACCAGCCTGTTCGCGGGGCTCAGCTCCTCCACGGCCCTGACCCTGCACTTCGCCCGTCAGTCGCGGCTGGCGCCGGCCCATGGGCCCCTGCTGGCGGCCGGCATCCTGCTGGCCTGCGGCACCATGTTCCCGAGGATCCTGCTCTACACCGCGGTGATCAGTCCCGGGCTGCTGTCGTCACTGTGGCTGCCGGTCAGCCTGATGGCCCTGACCCTCTACATTCCCTCGCTGCTGATCTGGCGCCGCCATCGCCGCCAGGACCCGGTGGAGAGTCCCGCTCTGATCAAGAACCCTCTGGAGCTGCGCCTGGCGCTGCTCTTCGGCGCCCTGCTGGCGCTGATCATGCTGCTCGGCGAATGGCTGCGCAGCGCCCTGGGCGATGCCGGCATCTACCTGCTGGCCACCACCTCGGGCGTGGCCGACGTGGACGCCATCACCCTCTCGCTCTCCCGCATGTCGCTGGAGACCATCGCCGGCCAGACCGCCGTGCTGGGCATCACCCTGGCCGCAGCCACCAACAACCTGGTCAAGGCGGGCCTCGCCGGCGTCCTGGGCAGCCGCGATACCGCCAGGCGGGTCGCCGGGCCGATGCTGGCGTCGCTGCTGATCGGCCTCGCCGCCACCCAGGCCATACGCCTGGCGGCGTGAGGCCGCCGCCAGGCGCCCGCGACAGGGACCGCTTCCCTACGCCAGCGGTTGCGGCATCGCCCGCCACCCGACATGATGTCTGAAACTGCAGTTTCAGGAATCGCCATGCCCCACGCTTCCAAGGAGCGCTCCTTTCTCGCCCGGGTGCGCAGCGCCCTGCCCCACCTGCACCCGGCCGAGCGCCGCCTGGGGGAGTTCGTCTGCGACTTTCCCGGCGAGCTCGCCAGCTACGACGCCCAGGAGCTGGCGAAATTCGCCGGCGTTTCCAAGGCCACGGTGTCGCGCTTCGTGCGCCGGCTGGGCTACGCCAGCTACGAGGCGGCGCGCAAGCATGCCCGGGAGGAGCAGGCCACCGGCTCGCGACTCTTCCTGCAGAGCGCGGCCCTGGCGCCCGATGAGCGCTCCCTGGCGCTCAACCTGGAGCAGGGCAAGGACAATCTGGAGCGCACCTTCTCGGCGATCACCCAGGCCCGGGTGGACGCGGTGGCCCGGGCCATTCTCGAGGCCAGAAAGACCTGGGTGATCGGCTTTCGCGCCAGCCACCCCTTCGCCGACTACCTGCGCTGGCAGCTCATTCAGGTGGTGGAGCAGGTGGTCAGCCTGCCCGGCGGCGGCGAAACCCTGGGCGAGCACCTGGTCAGCGTTCGCGCAGAGGACTGCGTGATCGTCTTCGGCCTGCGCCGCCGGGTGGCGATCACCGAGCAGGTGCTGGCCGAGGCCCGCGAGAGCGGCGCCCGGGTGCTCTATATCACCGACGAGGGGCTCGAGGCCGACCCGACCGTCACCTGGCACTTCCGCTGCTGCACCCTGGCCGCCGGGCCGCTGTTCAACCACACCGCCGTCATGGGGCTCTGCCACCTGCTGGCCATGCGCACCATCGAGCTTGCCGGCGACGCCTCGCGCCGCCGCCTGCGCCGCATCGAGACGCTCAACGACAAGCTCGAAGAGCTCTAGCGCCACGGCCCCCTTTTGGCGCACGGCGCTACCATTCTGCACACTTGTCGAGCACGAAAACCGCCCTGTTCGCCCCCGGCCCCGAGGGGCATTCGGGGGTAATTGACTGAATTCAATATGAAACTGTAGTTTCTTTAACTCAGTGGCATGAAACTTGGATCACTCAAGGTGGCTGCCGCCCAGATCTGCGACGGCGGACCGAGACCACCCACTGGCGCCTTGCGGAGCGGAAATGCTGGACGAGGTGCCACCGATGACAGGATCAAGACCATGCTGACACGTACCGCGCTCGTAACCGCCGTCTCCGCCGCCATGCTGGCGTCCGCCGCCCAGGCCGGCCCGCTGTCGCTCAAGGTGCTGGGCCAGCCCGCCGGCTCCGGCCTGATCGCCCAGCAGAAGGAGGCGCCCTTCTTCAACAACCTGGCGGAGCACACCGGCCTGGACGTCAACGCCGAGTATCTGCCGGTGGACGTGGCGGGCGTGCCCGACACCGACGGCCTGCGCGTGCTGCGCTCGGGGCTCTTCGACATCGTCTCCCTGCGCGGCCCCCAGGTGAGCCGCGACGAGCCCTCGATCCTCGGGCTCGACCTGATCGGTCTCAATACCAGCTTCGAGGCCGGGCGCGAGAACGTCGCCGCCTTCTACGACTATGTGGACAGCCGCCTGCAGGAGCGCTTCAACGCCAAGCTGCTGGGCACCTGGCCGGCCGGCCCCCAGGTGATCTTCTGCCGCGGCGAGATCGGCGGCCTGGACGACCTGCGCGGCAAACGCGTGCGGGTGGGCGACCAGAGCGCCGCCAACTTCGTCGGTCAGCTGGACGCCACCGGTATCTCGATGCCCTTCGGCGACGTCCAGCAGGCGCTCTCCCGCGGCGTGATCGACTGCGCCATCACCGGCCCCGCCTCGGCCAACTCCGGCGGCTGGCCGGAAGCCACCACCACGGTGCTGCCCATCGCCCTGCAGCTCGCCATCAACGGCTACGCCATCAACCTCGACACCTGGAACAGCCTGACCGAGGAACAGCAGGAGCAGCTGGAAACGGCCGTGGCCGAGCTCAGCGACGAGATCTGGGCCTACTCCGAGGAGCTCTACGAGGACGCCATGCGCTGCAACGCCGGCGAGACGCCCTGCGAGTACGGCAACCCCTACTCCCTCACCGAGGTGCCGGTGACCGAGGAGGACCTGGCCAAGGTGGCCGCCGCGGTGGAAGAGGTCTCTCTGCCGATCTGGGCACGCCAGTGCAACGCCGCCGCCGCGGACTGCGAGGCCGTGTGGCGCGATACCGTCGGCCAGCAGCTGGGCCTCTGAGGCCGGGAGGCAACGATGACAATCTACGCGCGCATTCTCGGCATGCTGTTCGGCGCCATGATGCTGCTGCTGGCCCTGCTGATCACGGTGGAGACCGTGATCCGCAAGGTCTTCTCGCTATCGCTTGGCGGGGTCGACGAGCTGGGGGGCTACGCCATCGCCATCGCCGCCCCGCTGGCGTTCTGCGTGGCCATGGTCGAGCAGTCGCATATCCGCATCAACCTGGTGCACATGCGCCTGCCCTTCCGGGTGCAGGCGGTGCTCAACGCCCTGGCCGCCCTCACCCTGGGGCTGCTGGCGGCCTTCCTGCTCTACTTCACCCTCCAGACCGTCCAGGACACCCGGCTCTACGGCTCCATCGCCCAGACGCCCCGGGCCACGCCGCTGATCTACCCCCAGACGGTGTGGCTGATCGCCATGAGCGCCTTCGCCCTGGCCGCTACGGTGCTCACCGTGCAGGCCCTGGGCCTGCTGGCGAAGCGCGACTGGAAGGCGCTCAACCGCCGCTTCGGACCGAGTTCGACCCAGGATGAGCTGGAAGCGGAGCTCGAGGACCTGAAACAGCGCGACGGAGGCCCATCATGAGTATTCCCCTGATCGCCGCGGCGTTCTTCATCATGCTCGGCCTGATGCTGCTGAGCATCCCGGTGGCCGTGGCCATCCTCTTCGTCGGCGTGATCGGCGGCTACCTGATGCACGGCTTTCCGCTGGTGGACATGATGGGCGGCGTGGTCTGGAGCAGCCTGAACAGCCCCTCCATGCTGGCGATTCCGCTGTTTATGCTGCTCGGCGAGCTGCTGCTGCGCGGCGGCATCGCCGACCGCATGTACGCCGCCCTCTCGGTGTGGTTCAACCGCCTGCCGGGCGGACTGCTGCACACCAACATCGCCACCTGCACGCTCTTTTCCGCCACCTCGGGCTCGTCGGTGGCCACCGCCGCCACCGTGGGCACCATCTCGCTGCCGGCGCTGCAGAAGTACCGCTATCCGGTGCGCCCATCGCTGGGCTCGCTGGCCGCCGGCGGCACCCTGGGCATCCTGATTCCCCCCAGCATCAACCTGCTGGTCTACGGCCAGCTGGCCAACACCTCGGTGAGCCAGCTGTTTGCCGCCGGGCTGGTCCCGGGCATCACCCTGGCCCTGCTCTTCTCCGTCTATCTGTTCATCGCCCACGGCAAGGCGGGCAAGGCCTCGCTGGTCGAGGTGAACCTGCCGCTGCGCGAGAAGCTCGCCCTGTCGCGCCACCTGATCCCCCCCTTCGTGATCTTCGGGGTGGTGATGGGCAGCATCTACGGCGGTGTGGCCACCCCCACCGAGTCCGCCGCCATCGGCGTGATGATCGCGCTGGCCTTCATCGTGGGGGGCGGCAAGCTCAGCCTCGATCTCTTGATCCACTGCTCGCTGCACGCCGCCAAGACCACCGGCATGGTGATCATCGTGCTGATGTGCGCCCTGCTGCTCAACGTGACCCTCTCGATGCTCGGCGTGACTCAGGCGCTGACCCAGTGGGTGGCGAGCTTCGGCCTGACCCAGGTGGGCCTGCTGCTGGTGCTGCTGCTCTTCTACGTGGTGCTCGGCACCTTCATGGATGCCATGTCGATGCTGGTGCTGACGGTGCCGATCACCGTGCCCATGGTGATGGCCGTGGGCGTGGACCCGATCTGGTTCGGCATCTTCATCGTGCTGATGTGCGAGATCGCCCTGATCACCCCGCCGGTGGGCATGAACCTCTTCGTGGTGCAGGGGGTGCGCAAGGACGGCGGCAGCTTCAACGATGTGATCTGGGGCTCGCTGCCCTTCGTGGTGATCATGGCGCTGTTCACGCTCTCCATCATGGTCTGGCCGCAGATCGTGATGTGGCTCCCCGATCTGCTGGCGGGGCGCTGAACCATGACCCATTCACTCGGAGATACCGCTCGGCCTGCGCCCCGTCGGGTGCTGGCCATCAATCCCAACACCAATCCCACCGTCACCCACCGCGCCCGCGAGGTGCTGCAGGCCCAGGCGCCGCCCGGGGTGCTCATCGAGGCGGTGAGCCCGCCCCAGGGCCCTCGGGCGGTGGAGAGCGGAGAGGACAAGGCCCACGCCACCCGCCAGGTGCTGGCGCTGATCGAGGGCCGAATGGCCCAGGGCTACGCGGGCTATATCCTCGCCTGCTTCGACGATATCGCCGTGGCCGAGGCCCGCACCCTCACCGGCGCCCCGGTGGTCAGCCTGGCGGAAGCCGGGATCCGCCGCGCCGACGCCCTCGGCGGCACCTTCACGGTGATCACCACCTTCCCGGGGGCCGTGGCCACCATCGAGGCCCTCTGCGCGAGCTACGGCATCCAGGAGCGCTGCCGCGTGGTGGCCACCGGCATCGGCGTCAGCGACACGGCCGCCAGGACCGCCCGGGGCGAAACGCGGCTGGCGAGACTCTGCGAAGAGGCTCGAGACCGGGATGACCGGGCCATCGTGCTGGGTTCCGGCGCCTTCGCCGGGCGCGGGGCGGAGCTGGCCGCCCGCCACGGCATTCCGGTGATGGACGGCTTCGCCGAGGCGCTGGCCTTCGTGCTGCACGAGGCGCAGAGCGCCGCGACGCAGGACGCCTAGCCGCTGTTCGACAGCGGGCGGCCCCGCTACCAACGCAAGGCCCCCGAACCAGACGACGGGTTCGGGGGCCTTGTCATGTCGGGCGATGCCCCGCGCGTTGCCTCAAGGTGTCGGCGCGCCGCCGCCGTGGCTCAGGCCGGGGCGCGCATCCCCGCCCGGCGGGCCCGGGCGGCGTGGAGCTTCTGGTAGCTCTCGATCAGGCGCTGGTGCTTCTCCAGCCCCTCCAGCGCCATGCTGGTGGGGGTCAGGCCGTGGAAGCGCACCCTGCCCAGCACCGAGCCGATCACCGCCTCGATGGTGGCCTCGCCGAACATGCGGCCGAGGTTGTGGCGGAAATCGTCGATCTCCAGCTCGTCGTCCAGCACGATCTCCAGCACCGCCTGCACCGCGCGGTAGAAGAGGTTGCGCTCCACGCTGTTATCGTTGAACTGCAGGAACATCTCGACCCGCTCCAGGGCCTCCTCCTGCTGGCCCAGCGCCAGATTGATCAGCAGCTTGAGCTCGAGGATGGTGAGCTGACCCCACTCGGTGTTCTCGTCGAACTCGATGCCGATCAGGGTGATGATATCCATGTGCTCGTCGAGCTGGCTCTCCTCCAGGCGCTCGAGAAGATCGGCCAGCTCGGTATCGCTCAGGCGATGCAGGTTGAGGATATCCTCGCGGTAGTCCAGCGCCACGTTGGTGTTGTCCCAGACGAGATCCTCCACCGGATAGACCTCGGAGAAGCCCGGCACCAGGATGCGGCAGGTGGGCGCGCCGAGTTCGTCGCGCACCGCCACATAGGCCTCGAGCTCAAGCGCTTCGAGGATGCCGAACAGGGCCACCGCCTCCTCCTCGTTGCTGTTGGCACCGCTGGCGGAGAAGTCCCAGTCGCAGAAGTCGATGTCCGAGCGGGCGCTGAAGAAGCGCCAGGAGATCACCCCGGAGGAGTCGATGAAGTGCTCGACGTAGTTGTTGGGCTCGGTCACCGCCATGGAGTTGAAGGTGGGCGGCAGGAAGTCGTTGAAGCCCTCGATGCTGCGCCCCTGCAGCAGCTCGGTGAAGGTGCGCTCCAGGGCCACATGAAAGCTCGGGTGGGCGCCGAAGGAGGCGAAGACGCCGCCGGTCTTGGGGTTCATCAGCGTGACGCACATCACCGGGAACTGGCCGCCGAGCGAGGCATCCTTGACCAGCACCGGGTAGCCCTGGGCCTCCAGCGCTTCGATGCCCTCGACGATCTCCGGGTAGCGCGCCAGCACCTCCGCCGGCACGTCGGGCAGCGCCAGCTCCTCCTCGATGATCTGGCGCTTCACCGCCCGCTCGAAGATCTCGGAAAGGCACTGCACCTGGGCCTCGGCCAGGGTGTTGCCGGCGCTCATGCCGTTGCTGAGGTAGAGGTTCTCGATCAGGTTCGAGGGGAAGTAGACCGTCTCGCCGTCGGCGTGGCGCACGAAGGGCAGCGAGACAATGCCGCGATCCGCCCGGCCGGAGTTGGTGTCGATCAGGTGCGAGCCGCAGAGCTCCCCCTCCGGGTCGTAGATCGCCCGGCAGTACTCGTCGAGGATCTCCGCCGGCAGCGCGTCGTCAGGCCCGGGCAAAAACCACTTCTCATCGGGATAGTGGACGAACTCGGCGTCGGCGATCGCCTCGCCGAAGAACTGGTCGTTGTAGAAGAAGTTGAAGTTGGTGCGCTCGATAAACTCGCCCAGCGCCGAGCAGAGCGCGCTCTCCTTGGTGGCGCCCTTGCCGTTGGTGAAACACATCGGCGAGGCGGCGTCGCGGATATGCAGCGACCAGACGTGAGGCACGATATTGCGCCAGGAGGCGATCTCGATCTTCATGCCGAGCTCGGCCAGGATGCCGGTCATGTTGGCGATGGTCTGCTGAAGCGGCAGGTCCTTGCCCTCGATCCAGGTGTCGCCCTCCCCCATGGCCTTGCCCAGCAGCAGCGCCTGGGCGTCCTCGTCGATGTTCTCGACCACCTCGATCTGGAACTCGGGGCCCTGCTGGACGACCTTCTTCACGGTGCAGCGGTCGATGGAGCGCAGGATGCCCTGGCGGTCCTTGTCGGAGATATCCTCGGGCAGCTCGATCTGGATGCGGAAGATCTGCTGGTAGCGGTTCTCCGGGTCGACGATGTTGTTCTGCGACAGCCGGATGTTCTCGGTGGGGATGTCCCGGGCGTTGCAGTAGACCTTGACGAAGTAGGCCGCACACATCGCCGAGGAGGCCAGGAAGTAGTCGAAGGGCCCCGGCGCCGAGCCGTCGCCCTTGTAGCGGATGGGCTGGTCGGAGATGACCGTGAAGTCGTCGAACTTGGCCTCCAGGCGGAGGTTGTCGAGATAGTTGACCTTGATTTCCATGGGACACCGGACGAGTTGGCGTGGGCAGAGCGAGGGCGGCAAACCGCCCATTATCCAGCTTTTCCCGCCGGGCGTCAGCAGCGTTGCAAAAAGTCGCCGCTCACGCCCGGGATGCCCGCTACTGGGCGCAGTAGCCGCCGTCGACCAGATAGGTGTTGCCGTTGCAGCCGGAGGCCAGATCGGAGAACAGGAACACCGCCATGCCCGCGCACTCCTCGTTGGTGACGTAGCGCCCCAGGGGGATCCGCGCCGTGAACGCCTGCTGCACCTCCTCGCCGTGGCCGGGGTTGGCCTGGTCCTCGATGGAGCGCATCATGCGGTTGTCCACCGGGCCGGGGTTCAGGGTGTTGACCCGGATGCCCTCCGGGCCGAGCTCCGCCGCCAGGCAGCGCATCATCCCTACCACCGCATGCTTGCTGCTCACGTAGGGGGAGAGACCGGAGGCGCCGCGCACGCCGGCCACGCTGGAGGTGATCACCACGCTGCCGCCACCGGCCTGGCGCAGCGCCGGCAGCGCGGCCTCCACCCCGAAGCGCACGCCGTGCACGTTGACCGCGAACACCGTCTCCCAGGCCGAATCGGAGCGGCTGTCGAACGGGCCCACTTGCCCCTCGATGCCGGCGTTGAGGAAGACGCCATCCAGTCGTCCGAAGTGCTCGAGGGCGGCCGCCACCATGCGCTCGTTGTCCTCGCGCCGGCTCACATCCACGGCCAGTCCCAGCGCCCCCTCGCCCAGCGACCGGGCAATCGCCTCCACCGGCCCGGCGTCGCGATCGGTGATCACCACCCTCGCCCCCCGGGCATGGGCCATGCGCGCCGTGGTCTCGCCGATGCCACCCGCACCGCCGGTAATCGCGATCACTTTTCCGTTCAAGCTGTCCATAGTCATCTCCTGGAAAACCTTGATAGGCGCTCCCGCACGGGGACCGACCTGAGCTAGCGTAGTCCAAACGGGGCGGGGTTACGTGGTGGCGCACGCTCCCCCGCATGCGCCACCGTAACCGCCAGGCCGCCCGCCTTGCCACAGCACTCGAGGACTCCCTGATGACGCCATGGCGCCCGTTCCCCCTCATGCTGGCCGCGGCCAGTCTGGCCTGCCTGGTCGTGATCGGCCCGGCCAGCGCCGATGGCCATCACCGCGACCGGCAGGTTAGCGTGATGCGCTGCCAGTCGCCGGCGGCGGGCTGGAACTCGGCGCGGTAGGCGGCGCCCTGAGGCAGCTGGTCGGTATAGAGGCGCAGCTGGTAGTGCCGCCCGTCGCCGCGCACTAAG
>PUOM01000046.1 GCA_003552795.1 Halomonas sp.
AGGTCTTCCCGGGTAGCGTGGTCAAGGTCAACGGCCAGGTCATCGAGCCGCTGGCGCTGGAGGAAGAGGATCTGGTGTTCATCGCGCTCAACAAGCCGGTGGGCATCGTCAGCACCACCGAGCCCAGCGAGAAGGCCAATATCGTCGACTTCGTCAAGCACGGTGCGCGTATCTTTCCCATCGGCCGACTGGACAAGGACTCCGAGGGCCTTATCTTCCTGACCAACAACGGTGACCTGGTCAACCGCATCCTGCGGGCGAGCAACCAGCACGAGAAGGAGTACCGGGTCACCGTCAACAAGCCCATCACCGATGAGTTCATCCAGGGGATGGGCGGCGGCGTGCCGATCCTCGGCGAGGTCACCAAAAAGTGCCCGGTGGTCAAGGAGTCCCGCTTCGTCTTCAACATCACTCTGGTTCAGGGGCTGAATCGCCAGATTCGCCGCATGTGTGAGGTGTTTGGCTACGAGGTGATCAAGCTGGAGCGCCTGCGCATCATGAATGTCACCCTGAAGGGCCTGGCGACGGGCGACTGGCGGGACCTGACGCCCGACGAGGTGTCGACGATTCTCGCCATGACCGAGCACTCCTCCTCGGAGTCCCGGGCGCCGGACCGTCGCTCTCCCCGGCGCAAGGGGGGCAAGCGCGCGGGCAGCCAGGGAGCGGGCCGGGCGAAAGCCCCGTCGCGCCGCGGTGATACCGGTACCGCTGCCGGCGGTAAAGCCGCCAGCGGCAAGCCCGGGAAGCGCGCGTCGACCGGCAAGGGCGCGCCAGGCGGCAAGGCACCCGGTGTGAAGCCGGCGAGCGCGAAAAAGCCCGGCGCCAGGAAGGCCGGTACCGGTAAGGTCAGTGCCGGAAAGGGGGGCGCCAAGCAGGCCGGCGCGGCGAAGCCGGGAGCGAAGACGCCAGGCAGCAAGCCGGCCAAGAGCCTGCGCGCCTCGGGACCTCGCCCCAAGGCCGGTCGCCCGGGCGGCAAGCCCCGCGGCCGCAAGAAATAGTCACGTCTGTTGCCCGACCCAGAGCCCACCATGACCGATCCCCGACTCCATAGCCCCGCCGTGGCCCGCAACCGTCAGCCGATTCTCGAGGTGTTGCAGCAGGTGCTGCCCGAGCGCGCCCGGGTGCTGGAGGTGGCCAGCGGCAGCGGCGAACATGCCCTTCACTGCGCCGCCGCCATGCCGGGCTGGGCCTGGCAGCCCAGCGACCCCACGCCCGAGGCGCTGGCCTCCATTGCCGCCTGGCGCGAGCGGGCCGGGCGGTCCAACCTGGCCGCGCCGATTCGCCTCGATGCCACCGACGCGGAGAGCTGGCCGGCGGGCCCCTTCGAGGCCATCGTGGCCATCAACCTGATTCACATCTCCCCCTGGGAGGTGGCCGGGGCGCTGATGGCCCGCGCCGGGGAGCGCCTGGTGGAGGGCGGTACGCTCTACCTCTACGGTCCCTTTCGGCGGGATGGGCACACCGCCCCAAGCAATGTGGCCTTCGATGCCAGTCTCAGGCGCCGCGACCCGCGCTGGGGGGTGCGCGACCTCGAGGCGGTGACCGCCGAGGCGGGGCGCCACGGCCTGACGCTCGAGGATGTCGTGGAGATGCCCGCCAACAATCTCAGCGTGGTCTTCGTTCGGCAGTGAACCGCTACTCGTCCACCGGCTCGCGATCTTCCGGCATCTCGCCGGGCACTCGGTAGCGGGGCGCCTGGCGTTGCCGCTCCTCGGGGGTCAGGGTCTCGTCGTCGGCGGGCACGCCCCACAGGGTCTCCTGGCTGCCGTCCGGAAAGGTATAGGTGGTGCAACCGGCGAGCAGCAGGGCGCTCATCAGGGCTAGGATCAGAAGCGGACGCTTTACGAACATGCGGGTTCCTTGGTGACGCCTGGAAGGAGAGAGGAGCCGCCACCCTGGGGGCGCAGCGTCTGACGACATTACCCGCCCGCCCCGGCCCTGGGAAGAGCCTGAGGGGAAAAGGGGCTGAAAGTATCGGCAACTTCTGTTATTCACTCTGCTGCTTGCGGCCGCCTTCCCTTTGCGGCCCCCCGAATCCATCTACAGGACCCCGCTATGCCTAGACTGCTCGCTGCCCTGGCCGAGATCGTCGGCCCCGACAACCTGCTGACCGGCGAGGCGGTTCGCCAGCGCAGCGTCGACTGGTTCACCGCCGCTCCCTGCGAGGCCGCGGCCATCGTGCGGCCCCGGGATGCCGAGCAGCTCGGCCGGGTGATGGCGCTCTGTCACGAGGCGCGCCAGCCGGTGGTGACCCACGGCGGCCTGACCGGGGTGGTCCATGGCGCCGTCGCGGCGCCTGACGAGCTGGTGATCTCCCTGGAGCGCATGAGTGCCATCGAGGCGATCGACCCGGTGGGCGGCACCTTGACCGTTCAGGCCGGAGTGCCCCTGCAGGTGGTCCAGGAGGCGGCAGCGGAGATCGGCATGCAGTTTCCGCTGGACCTCGGCGCGCGCGGCTCCTGCACCATCGGCGGCAATATCGCCACCAACGCCGGCGGTATCCGGGTGATTCGCTACGGCATGATGCGCGAGCAGGTGCTGGGGCTCGAGGCGGTGCTGGCCGACGGCCGCGTGCTGAGCTCCATGAACCACATGCTCAAGAACAATGCCGGCTTCGACCTCAAGCAGCTCTTCATCGGCAGCGAGGGGACGCTCGGTATCGTCACGCGTGCCGTACTGCGCCTGCAGCCTGCTCTGCCCAGTGAGCAGTGTGCCCTGGTGGCGGTGCCCTCCTTCTCGGCGCTCACCACCCTGCTCAACCTGGCCGCCAAGCGCATCGGCCTTAGCGCCTTCGAGGCGCTATGGAACAGCCACTACCGGCTGATGACCGAGGAGAGCGGTGCGCACACGCCGCCGCTGGCCACCGATGCCCCCTTCTATGCCATCCTCGAGAGCCAGGGGCTTGACGCCGAGCGCGATGCCGAGCAGTTCCAGGCGCTGCTGGAGGAGGCCTTCGAGGCGGGGCTGGTCAGCGACGCGGTGCTGGCGAGCTCCGAGGCCCAGCGCCAGGCCATCTGGGCCATCCGCGAGGATATCGAGGTGCTGGTACGCGATCTCGCCCCCATGTTCTCTTTCGATGTCAG
>PUOM01000135.1 GCA_003552795.1 Halomonas sp.
CAGGTCAAGCAGCTCGACGGAGAGGAGGGCGAGCCCGCCGACCTCGAGCAGGCGTTCCTGGTCAAGTGGGGCCTCTGGGTGGGCTGCAGCCAGCGCCACGCCCACGCCGATGCCTTCCATCTCGCCTCGCGGCTGGCGGGTCTGGCGGAGCACATGGATGACCCGCGCTACGGCCGCCTGGCCGAATATGCCCGCGCCAGCTGCGAGTACTGGGCCGGCCGTATCCAGCGCGCCTACGATCACCTGGAGGAGATCAATCCCCTCGAATCGCCGATGATGATCGAGTGGCTTCCGTTCTCCGACCACCCCCAGGTGGCCGCCGCCTGCTTCCAGGGCTGGGCGCTCTGTCTGCGCGGCGACTATCGCCGGGCCGAGACCCAGGTGGAGTCCGCGATCCGTCTCGCCGAGACCATCGGTCACCCCGGCAGCCTGGCCATGGCGCTGATGTACGCCGCCGCGCTCTACCGCCAGTTCGGCCACGTGCACCTGGCCGCCACCCGCGCCGAGCGGGCCTTCGAGCTGACCGGCAGTCAGGACCTGCACCTGTGGCAGATGTCTGCCCGCGGCGTGCTCGGCTGGCAGCGTGCCATGGCCGGCGACCGCGCGGGCCTCACCCAGGTGGAGCAGGCTCAGGAGGAGCTGGCCGAACTTACCGGTCGCGACCCCTACAGCCGTCCCTCGCTGTGGTTCGTGGATGCCTGCATCGCGCTGGGCGATTTCGTTCGCGCCGAAGATTACCTGGATCAGGCGCTGATGCTCGCCCGGGAGAAGACCACCCTGTTCGTGCCCGAGCTTGCCCTGCATCTGGCGCGAGTGCGCCACCGCCTGGGCCATCCCCGGGAGGAGGTCATCGCCCTGATCGAGCTGGCCCGTCAGCAGGCCCATGAAGATGGCAACCTTCACCAGCAGATCAATGGCCTGGAGCTGTGGCTGACCCTGATCGATCCCGCCGACGAAAAGGCGCGCCAGACCCTGCGCCGCCTGCTCGCCGAGGTCAGTCACTCCGACGCCCCGGTCATCGCTCGCTGGCGCAGCCTGCTCGACCGCACTCAGACACACCCGGCCAACGCCGACGTGTGACTCTCCATGGAGAAGCGGCGCGAATGGTGACTCAGCCGCCCAGCGGCGTTGCCGACCTCCCTTGGGGGCAGGCTCCCGGCGTGGAGGAGTCGCTAGCCACGGGCTCGCGTAAAATAGCTGGCCTAATCAGATATTTTCAGCTCAACCAGGGCCGGCGATTGCCGGCCTTGCCGATTTGGGAAGCCCACACGTGTCAACCCTACCTGCGCCGCTTCAAGCGCCACTGATTCTGACGTACTACACCAGCATTGCGGTATTTCTGCTGGGTGCCATTGCCCTGACCGTGCCTAGCGGCTACTCGCTGGGTGCGGTGATGCTGGTGCTGGGAGCGGCGGTAATACCCTGGCTGCAGCCTCGTCTCGATCTTAGCCGGGCTGACTGGGCGATTATCACCGTGCTGTGTGGTTACTCCCTGGTGGGCATCGCCTGGGGGTGGTGGGGTGGGGAGGGCTTGCGTGAGATCGACAAGCCCCTGCGCTTCCTGCTGGCCGTGCCTGCCTTGCTGCTGGTCACGGCGTACCCGCCGCGGCGCGTTTATCTGTGGTGCGGGCTTGCGCTGGGAGCCATCGGAGCCGGAACCTGGGCAGCCTGGCTGAAGCTGGTGGAGGAGGTGCCACGGGCCTCGGGCCATACCCATCCGATCCAGTTCGGTAACCTGAGCATGCTGCTCGGCGTGCTTTGCCTGGCTGGGCTGGGGTGGGCAGTCGTGCAGCGTCGACGCCTCCCTTGGGTGCTGTTGCTGAGCGCCGGAGCGCTTTGTGGCGTTGTGGGCTCGCTGTTTTCCGGAAGCCGCGGGGGATGGGTCGGAGTGCCGTTTATCCTGCTGGTGCTTTATCGCGGGTACGGGCGACACCTTTCCTCCCGTCTAAAGTTTTCCGCAGTGGCCGTGATCCTGGTGGGCGGCGTTCTTATGTACAGCGTTCCCCAGACGGGGGTGCAGGAACGCGTACACCAGGCCTTTGATGATGTCGAGCGCTATATCTCCGGGGAAAATCGCACCAGCTCTGTGGGCGCCCGCTTCGAGATGTGGCGGGGAGCGACGCGGCTGTTCCTGGAAAGGCCCTTGATCGGTTGGGGTGAGAGCGGCTACTCGGATGGCATGGCGCGATTGGCGGAAGAGGGCGTGATTGATCCTGTAGCGACCCACTGGGGGCACGCTCACAATGAGTTTATCGATGCATCGGCCAAGCGCGGGTTGATCGGACTGGTGGCGCTTCTCGCGCTCTATCTCGTGCCAATGCGGCTATTTGCCAAGAACCTCGCGCATCCTGATCTGGAAGATCGATCGTTGGCTGTGGCGGGGGTGCTGCTCTCCGTCGCCTATATCGATTTTGGCCTGTCGCAAGTCTTTATGGCCCATAACAACGGCGCCATGATGTTTGCTTTCTTGCTGGTGATTCTTTGGGCAATGGCCCGGCGGGGTGAGCCAGCTCATGCCCCAGATGCCCGCAGAAAGCGGGCATGAGGATGAGGCGGTGCCGATACAGGGTCAGACCCTTTGCCGATACAGGGTCAGACCCTTAAGGCTACTTTGGGGTCTGACCCTGAAGGGGGTTTAGACCACTTCCGCCCACAGATCATACTCATCGGCGTGGGTGACTCGCGCCCGCACGACCTGCCCGGGGCTGAGTTCCTGGTCGGTTTCCAGGAACACCATGCCGTCGATCTCCGGGGCGTCGGCGTGGCTGCGGCCGATGGGACCTTCGTCGGTGATCTCGTCGACCAGCACCTCGATCTCGCGGCCGACCCTGGCCTGCAGGCGGGCGGCGGAGATCTGCTGCTGGTGGGCCATGAAGCGCTCCCAGCGCTCCTGCTTGATCGCATCCGGCACCGGTTCCAGGTCCAGGTCGTTGGCGGGGGCGCCTTCCACCGGGGAGTACTGGAAGCAGCCGACGCGGTCGAGCTGGGCCTCGGTGAGCCAGTCGAGCAGGTACTGGAAGTCTTCCTCGGTCTCGCCGGGGAAGCCGACGATGAAG
>PUOM01000236.1 GCA_003552795.1 Halomonas sp.
GGCTTAACTGCAATATAGACCCTCCCGCGGGGTCAGACCCTTAAGGAAACTTTAGGGTCAGACCCCTAAGGAAACTTTAGGGTCAGACCCCTAAGGAAACTTTAGGGTCAGACCCCTAAGGGAATTTAAGGGTCTGACCCCGAGGGGAGGGCGCTGGCCAGGGCGTCGAGGGTCCGGTCGATCTGCTCCCATGTGTGGTCGCAGGAGAGGAAGAAGCGTAGCCGGGCGCTCTTCTCCGGGACGGCGGGATGGAGGATCGGCTGGACGTTGATGCCCTGTTCGAAGAGGTCGTGGGAGAGGCGGGCGGCGAGCGGTGAGCTGCCGACGATGATGGGCACCACGGCGGCGCCGATGCTGCTGCCGGTGTCGAAGCCGTATTCGCCTGCCTGCTCCAGGAAGTAGCGGGAGATGGCGTGCAGCCGCGCCACGCGCTCGGGCTCCTGCTGCATGATCGCCAGCGCCGCCAGGGAGGGGGCGGCGACCTGGGCGGGCAGGCCCACGCTGTAGAGAAAGCCCGGAGCCAGGTAGCGCAGGGTCTCCACCAGCTCGCGGCAGCCGGCGATATAGCCGCCGCAGCCGGCCAGGCTCTTGCTCAGGGTGCCCATCCAGATATCCACGTCGCGCGGTTCGATGGCGAAGTGTTCGCGCAGCCCCAGGCCGTGCTTACCGAGCACGCCGAAGGAGTGGGCCTCGTCGACCATCAGCCAGGCCCGATGGCGGCGCTTGATGTCGATGAAGCGCGGCAGGTCGGGCACGTCGCCGTCCATGCTGTAGAGCCCCTCGATCACCACCAGCACCCGCTCGAACTGGCCGCGATGGCGGGTCAGCAGGGCCTCCAGGGCGTCGGCGTCGTTGTGGGCGAAGGGGATGCGCTTGGCGCCGGAGAGCTGGGCGCCCACCAGCGAGCTGTTGTGGATGTACTCGTCGTGGAGGATGAGGTCTTTCGGCCCCATCAGGTAGCCCAGGGTAGAGACGTTGGTGGCGTGGCCGCTGACGAAGGCCACGGCGTCTTCCACCGCGTAGGCCTCGGCCAGGGCGCGCTCCAGCTCGCCATGGATGGGGCGCTCGCCGGAGACCACCCGGCTGGCGGAGACCGAGGTGCCGTAGCTGGCCACGGCGTCGCAGGCCGCCCGGTTGACCCGCGCATCCCCCGATAACCCCAGGTAGTTGTAGCTGGCGAAGTTGAGCCGTTCGCAGCCGTCGATGCGCGAGGTAGCGCCGGCGGTGCCTTCGTGCACCTTGAAGAAGGGGTCCGTCAGGCCGAGCCGGCGGGCCCCTTCGCGCATCATGGCGATCTGCTGGAACCCCGGGTGGCTGTCGAACCGTGTAAAGCGTTCCGCCACGCGGGAAGCGCCGCCCTGGGCTGCCGGGCCGGGGGCGTTGCTTGGCCCCTGGCGTGAACGCTGGCGAGTCCTGGCCAGCAATTGGGCCTTTATCTGATCACGAGGCTGGCTCACGAGGTTGGCTCCTTGCCGGGTGCGTCCGTGTTCTCCAGATCGCCCGCGCCGTGGCGGGCGGCCATTGCGGCCAGCTCGGCGACGTCATCATCGGCGTCGTCGGTGCCCTGGCCGAGCTTGCTGATCAGCACGCCGGCCAGCTTGTCCAGGGTGGAGGCCTCGCTAAGCACCATTACCGGGACCTGCACGCCGAGGCGGCCCTCGATGGCGGTCATCAGCTCCACGCCCATCAGCGAATCGAAGCCCATGTCGTAGACCGAGCGGTTGACGTCGATCTTCTCCTCGTCGATCAGCAGGATGGCGGCCAGCTCCACGCGCAGCAGTTCGGTGACGGTGGCGCGCTGCTCCTCCGGGGAGAGTCCCGCCAGCAGGGCGGAGATGTCGTCGCCGTCGTCGTGGCTGCGGCCGTCGTCGTCGGCCTGGCGGGCGATCTCGCCGAAGCGCGGCGACTCGGCGGTGGGCAGGAAGCGGGCCAGCGCTCCCCACTCAAGCTCCAGCACGCCCAGGGTAGGACCGCCGAGGGGGCCGTCGCCGTGGTGCACCAGCAGCTGCTCGAGCACGCGCAGGGCGTCGTCGGAGTGCAGCGCCGAGCCGCCCAGGCGCTCCTGCAGGGCGTCCCGGGTGCGCGTGTTGCGGGCCAGGAAGCCGACGTCGTCGATGGCGCCCCAGCGCAGGCAGCTGGCGGGCAGGCCCCGGACGCGGCGACTGGCGGCCAGCGCCTCGAGCCAGTGGTTGGCGGCCACGTAGCTGGCCTGGCCGGGGTTGCCGAACAGGGTGGTGGCCGAGGAGTAGAGCACGAAGAAGTCCAGCGCCGCGTCGCGGGTCAGCTCGTCGAGGTGGCGAGCGCCGTCGATCTTGGGTGCCAGCACGCGGGCGATGCGCTCAGCGTCCAGATTGCGGATCAGGCCGTCGTCGATCACCGTGGCGGCGTGGATCACCCCGCGCAGCGGGCCGAGGCTCTCGCGGCAGCGGGCCAGCAGCTCGGCCAGGGCGCCACGGTCGGTGATGTCGCAGGCGGCGGCCACGACCGTCACGCCCCGGCCTTCCAGCTCGGCCACGCCGGCCTGGGCCTCGTCGCTTGCCGCCCCGCTGCGACCCACCAGGATCAGCTGGCGGGCGCCGCGATCTGCCAGCCACCCGGCGGTCTTCAGGCCGAAGCCGCCCAGTCCGCCGGTGACCAGGTAGCTGGCGTCTTCCGGCAGCGTCAGGGCGTCGCGGGACAGCGCTTTTCGCGGCGCTTCCCGCTGCACCTGATCATGCGTGACCACGACCTTGCCGATCTGGCGGGCCTGCTGCATGTAGCGGAAGGCTTCCACCACCTGCTGGCTTGAGAAGGCGGTATAGGGCAGCGGGGTGAGGGTGCCATCGGCGAACAGCGCCATCATCTCGCCGAACAGCTCGCCGGTGAGCTCGGGCAGCTCCTTCATCAGCTGGTCGGAGTCGATGCCGAAGTAGCTGAGGTTGTTGCGGAACGGACGCAGGCCGATTTGGGTGTTCTCGTAGAAGTCACGCTTGCCCAGCTACAGGAAACGCCCGAAGGGGCGCAGGGCGCGGAGGCTCTGATGGATCGCCTCGCCGGCCAGGGAGTTGAGCAC
>PUOM01000148.1 GCA_003552795.1 Halomonas sp.
ACCTGTTCGGCATCGCCATGGGCCTGCTGTGGCTCTCCACGGTGCCGCTGACCAACGGCATCGTCGCCTCGGTGTTCGGCGTGCAGCACCTCTCCATGCTCGGCGGCATCGTCTTTCTCTTCCACCAGCTCGGCTCCTTCATGGGAGTCTGGCTGGGGGGGTACCTCTACGACCTGCAGGGAGACTATGCGGTGGTATGGAACATCGCCATCCTGCTCTCGGTGGTGGCCGCCGCCCTGCACTGGTTCATCAGCGAACGGCCGGTCCACCGACCCGCTCCCTCGGAGGCAAAAGCATGAGCCATGGACGCCTGTTACCTTTCGCCGCTGCCACCCTCACCGCCATGGCTCTGACGCTGGTGTGGTGGGGCTGGCAGAACCTGGACGCCGCCCAGCTGCTGCTCGGTAGCCGGCTCTGCTGAGCCCCCACTCCCGCTCGCTGGCCAGGCTCGGGCCCGGCACTCCGCCAGGATAGCGCGTCGAGCAGCATGCCGGTCGGGGCAGACGGCGACCGCCTAGCGCCCCTGCCATGGCAGCGTGCAGCGACACGGCCGGCGATTACGCCTACACTGCACTGCAGCATTCATCCTCGAGCGGGAGCAGGTATGGCGACGAGCGAAAGAAAACGGATCGATCTGGCCCTGCAGGGCGGTGGGTCTCACGGGGCCCTGACCTGGGGGGTGCTGGATCGCCTGCTGGAAGATGAACGCCTGGAGATCGACGGGATCAGCGGCACCAGCGCCGGGGCCATGAATGCGGTGGTGCTGGCCGACGGGCTGCAGAAAGGGGGGCGCGATGGCGCCCGGGAGGCCCTGCACGCCTTCTGGAAGGCGGTCAGCGATGGGGCGCGCCTCTCGCCGATCCAGCGCAGCCCCTGGGATCGCCTGATGGGCAACGACAGCCTGGACCATTCGCCCAGCTATCTCTTCTTCGAGACCCTGACCCAGCTGGTCGCACCGGCCAAGCTCAATCCCATGGGGATCAACCCGCTGCGCGATCTGGTCCTCGAGCTGGTCGACTTCGAGCGGGTCAACGCCTGCCGCAAGGTCAAGGTGTTCGTGACCGCCACCCATGTCGCCACCGGTCAGGCGAAGATCTTTCGCCAGCCCGAGCTGACGGTCGATACCCTGATGGCATCGGCCTGTCTGCCTTTCATGTTCCCGGCCGTCGAGATCGATGGCGAGTCCTACTGGGATGGCGGCTACAGCGGCAATCCCGCCCTCTATCCGCTGGTCGATGATCAGGGCTGCCGTGATCTGGTGGTGGTGCAGATCAACCCCCTGGTGCGCCGCAAGCTGCCGGAGAGCGCCCGGGACATCCTCAACCGGATCAACGAGATCACCTTCAACTCCAGCCTGATCAAGGAGCTGCGCAGCATCCAGCTGCTGCACCAGCTGATCGAGGCCGAAGGGCTGGAGCTGGAGAGCTACCGCGCCATGCGCCTGCACCTGATTCATGCCGAGCATGACGTCGAGGCGCTCAGCGCCTCGAGCAAGATGAATGCCGAGTGGGACTTTCTGACCCGCCTCAAGGCCCAGGGCCGCGCCTGGGCCGAGCAGTGGCTGGAGGCGCATTTCGACGCCCTGGGCGAGCACTCCTCCTTCGATCTGAGCAAGGTCTTCACCGACACCTTTCGCCCCATCACGCGCACGGCCACGGCGCCCGGGGCTCGCGACGACGAGGCGCGCTAGGTGATCGGCATCACGGCAATCGCCGTGGCACTGCTGCTGCTGATGGTGCTCGCCTACCGCGGGATCAGCCTGTTGATCCTGGCGCCGGTGCTCGCCGTGCTGGTGGCGCTGGTCTCGGTCGATACCCCGCTGCTGGCCAGCTATACGCAGGTGTTCATGGGGGCCGCCGGTGATTTCATCGTCCGCTTCTTCCCGCTGTTCCTGCTGGGGGCGGTGTTCGGCAAGCTGATGGAGGACTCGGGCAGCGCCGAGGTGCTGGCCGGCGCCATCGTCAAACGCCTGGGGGACACCCGCGCCATCCTGGCGGTGGTGCTCTCCTGTGCGGTGATGACCTACGGCGGCGTCTCGCTGTTCGTGGTGGCCTTCGCGGTTTACCCGATAGCCGCTGCGCTGTTCCGCCAGGCCAACCTGCCCAAGCGGCTGATCCCCGGCACCATCGCCCTGGGCGCCTTCACCTTCACCATGACGGCGCTGCCGGGCACCCCCGCCATCCAGAACGCCATTCCCATGCCCTACTTCGGCACCTCGCCCTTTGCCGCCCCCGGGCTCGGCATCCTCACCGGCCTGGTCATGCTGGGGCTGGGGCAGGCCTGGCTGAGCCGTCGGGCGCGCCAGGCGCGGGACGCCGGGGAGGGCTACGGCAACCACCCGGATGTGGCGGCGCCGGCCCCTCATCTGCGGGAACACGCGGCGGGCGAAGGCTTCGATCTGGCCGAGGCCACGCCCCACAGGCCGCCCCGCGACCTCCCCCCCTTGCCGCTGGCGCTGGCACCCATCGTGCTGGTGATCGCCCTGAACCTGCTGTTCACGGCCGTGGTGATCCCGGCCATGGACACCGGCTACCTCGCCGAAGCGACCTATGGCGCGACCAGCATCGAGTCGGTGGCCGGCGTCTGGTCGGTCATCGCCGCCCTGGTGATCGCCATCGTCATCCTGATCGCCACCAACACCCGGCGCCTCGAGGACCTCACCACCACCCTCGACAGCGGGGCCAATGCCTCGCTGCTGCCGATCTTCAATACCGCCAGCCTGGTCGGCTTCGGCTCGGTGATCGCATCGCTGGCGGCCTTCGAGGCGATCAGCCTCTGGGTGACCTCGGTGGGTGGCGACAATCCGCTGATCTCGCTGGCCATTGCGGTCAACCTGCTGGCCGGCATGACCGGCTCGGCCTCCGGCGGCATGAGCATCGCCCTGGCCACCCTGGGGGACACCTACCTGACCATGGGCCAGGCCGCCGGCATCTCGCCGGCGCTGATGCACCGGGTCACGGCGGTCGCCACCGGCGGCCTGGATGCCCTCCCGCACAACGGCGCGGTGATCACGCTACTCTCCATCTGTGGGCTGAGCCACCGCCAGGCCTATCTCGATATCGCGGTGGTGGCCGTGCTGATCCCCATCATCTCGCTGGTGCTGCTGATCGCCCTGGGCACCCTGGTGGGGACCTTCTGACACCGTGGCGCTGGCCACCGGGGCAGCCAGCGGAGAGGTTCGACAATGGCCATGAGATCCCGAACCGGCGTCGGCGCTCTGCTGTTGGCGGCGGGCCTGGTTGTGGCGCTGCTGGCGGGATATGGCGGCATCGTCCGCGGCTACGAGGCCCTGCTGGCCCTGGGGGATATTGCGGCGGGCAGCGAGGAGAGCCGCCTGAAGGAGCGCACCCCGGCGCCCACCCGGGAGGACCTGCGCTACCGGGTCGACGGACGCGACTACCGGGCAGACCTCTACCGTCCGGATGAGCCGCGCCGCGGCACCTTGATTCTGGTGCATGGGCTGACCGACGCGGGTCGCCGCGATCCTCTCCTGATGGGGTTCGCGCTGACGATGTCCCGCCTGGGATTCACGGTGATGGTGCCGGACCTTGAGGGGCTGAAGGCGTTCTCCCTCGACACCCGCGACGTGGAGGCCATCGCCGATGCCATTCGCCATGCCACGCAGAAGCAGCCGGAAGCGGCGTCGACAACCGCGCTGGCCTCCATCAGCCTGGCGGTGGGGCCGACCCTGCTCGCCGCCATGCAGGAGGACACGGCGGACCGAGTCAGCTTCCTGGTTGCCCTGGGGGGCTACTACGACCTGACGGACATGCTGCGCTATGTCACCACCGGCGAGGACCCTGGCGCCGCGGGCCAGGACGCCCCTGTGCCTCGGGAGGAGATGCGCTGGCTGGTGCTGTTGAGCCAGCGGCAGTGGCTCGACGACGAGCGTGACCGCGCCCTGCTCGGCGCCATTGCCCGGCGCAGGCTGCATGACCCTGCCGCCTCGCTAGAGGCCGAGGTGAATCGACTGGGCCCCCAGGGAAGAGCGGCGTACGACCTTCTGGCCAATGAGGATCCTGACCGGGTGGCGCCGCTGATGACCCGGCTGCCGGCGCCGCTGCGGGCTGAGCTGAAGGCGCTGGACCTGTCGGCGCGGGACCTCGGCAAGCTGCAGGCCGAGCTGGTGCTGGTTCACGGCCCCGACGACCCGGTGATCCCGATCAGCCACAGTCGACGCCTGCAGAAGGCCCTGCCGGATCATCAGTCTCGGCTGTTCGAAGCCCGGGGGCTGGACCATGTGGAGGTCTCCCCGAACTGGCGGGATGGCTGGACGCTGTGGCGGGCCGTGCACCATGTGCTCAGGCTCGGCGACCGCGAGACGACGCCACCCTAGCCGCGGCGGCCAGCGCCGTCGCGGGCAGATACGCCCACCGCGCGGTCGGCATCGTGATGGCGCCAAGGCCGTATTACACTGTCGCCCATGACAACCAGCGACAACCCCTTCACGACCGCCCTGGCACTGATCGCGGGCATGGATCCGGTGCTGCTCGGCATCGTCGCGCTCTCCCTGCAGGTCTCGCTGACCGCGGTACTGATCGCCTCGCTGCTCGCCCTGCCCCTGGGGGCGGCGCTGGCCCTGTGGCGCTTTCCCGGCCGCGGCGTCATCATCGTCACGCTCAACGCCCTGATGGGCCTGCCGCCGGTGGTGGCGGGCCTCACCGTCTACCTGCTGCTCTCCCGGGCCGGCCCGCTGGGCCAGTTCGGCCTGCTCTTCACCCCCACCGCCATGGTGATCGCCCAGGTGATCCTGATCCTGCCGATCATCGCCGCCCTGACCCGCCAGCAGATCGAGGAGCTCCACGGCGAGTACCATGACCAGCTGCGCTCCCTGGGGGTCTCGCGGCCGCGCATGATGCCCACCCTGCTGTGGGACGCCCGCTTCTCGCTGCTCACCGTGGTACTGGCCGGCTTCGGGCGCGCCAGCGCCGAGGTGGGGGCGGTGATGATCGTCGGCGGCAATATCGACGGCGTCACCCGGGTGATGACCACCGCCATCGTGCTGGAGACCAGCAAGGGCAACCTGCCCCTGGCCCTGGGCCTCGGCCTGGTGCTGCTGGGGCTGGTGCTGCTGGTCAACGCCGTCGCCCACCTGGTCGGCGAAACGGCGCGCCGGAGGCTGGGATGAACGACCTGCGCCTGCCCGCCACCGCCGCCAGCGAGATCCCGCCGCTGACCTTCGAGGCGGTCGCGGTCAGCCATCGCGGCCAGCGGCTGCTGGGGCCCCTGGACCTGCGCCTGGCCGGCTGCCGCCGCACCCTGGTGATGGGCCCCAACGGCGCCGGCAAGAGCCTGCTGTTGCGCCTGGCCCATGGCCTGCTCGCGCCCGGCGCGGGGCGGGTCCGCTGGGAGGGCGGTGCGCCACGTCAGGCCATGGTCTTCCAGCGCCCGGTGCTGCTGCGCCGCACCGCCCTGGAGAACCTCACCTACGCCCTGGCGGTCGACGGCACGCCCCGCGGCCAGCGCCGCCCGCGCGCCCGCGAGGCCCTGGAGCGCTTCGGCCTCGCCGCCCTGGAGAAGCGCCCCGCCCGGGTGCTCTCCGGCGGCGAACAGCAGCGCCTGGCGCTGGCCCGGGCCTGGCTGACGCGCCCCGAGGCGCTGTTCCTGGATGAGCCCACCGCGGCGCTGGACCCGGCGGCGATCCGTGCCGTGGAAGCCGCCGTGCTCGACTTCCACCGCCGCGGCACGCGCGTCGTCATGACCACCCACGATCTGAACCAGGCGCGACGCCTCGCCGACGACGTGGTGCTGCTCTTCGGCGGACGGCTGATCGAGCATACCCCTGCCGAGCGCTTTTTCGCCCAGCCCCGGACCCCGGAAGGCCAGGCCTTCCTGCGCGGCGAGCTGGTCTGGTAGCCCCGGCCGACAAGGATGACATGATGTCCCAACGCCCCTCCGCGACACTCGCCCTGGCCCTGGCAGCCCTCTCCGGCGCCGGCCTGAGCCAGGCCGACGACGACTATATCGTCCTGGCCTCCACCACCTCCACCGAGGCCTCGGGCCTCTTCGACGCCATCATTCCGCGGTTTACCGAGAAGACCGGCATCAGCGTACGGGTGGTGGCCGTCGGCACCGGCCAGGCCTTCGAGATCGCCCGGCGCGGCGACGCCGACAGCCTGCTGGTCCACGACACCGACGGCGAAGAGACCTTCGTCGCCGAGGGCTACGCCGCCGAGCGCGCCGACGTGATGGTCAACGACTTCGTGATCATCGGCCCCGACGGCGACCCCGCCGGCATCGCCGATGCCGAGAGCGTGGCCGAGGCGATGCGCCGGATCGCCGAGGTCGAGGCACCCTTCGCCTCCCGGGGCGACGACAGCGGCACCCACCGCGCCGAGCAGCGGCTGTGGGAGGCCGCCGGCGTCGAACCGGGCGGCGCCTGGTACCGCGAACTGGGCAGCGGCATGGGCCCGACCCTCAACACCGCCGCCGGCATGGACGCCTACGTCATCAGCGACCGCGCCACCTGGGTCGCCTTCGCGAACCCCCAAAACCTCACCCTGCTCTTCGCGGGTGACGAGGCGCTGTTCAACCAGTACGGCAGCCTGCTGATCGACTCCGCCCGCCATCCGCACCTCAGGCACGACCTGGCCCAGCAGTGGCACCGCTGGCTGCTCTCCGCGGAGGGACAGCGAGCCATCGCCGAGTTCGAGATGAAGGGCCAGCCGCTGTTCTTCCCCAATGCCCTCGCTGACTGACCTGATGCCGGCGAGCAAGGGCGAGTGAGGGGCCTGCCCCCGGCCGAATCCGTGGTTTGGTAGGATAGGGACAGCCTGTCCCGCCGGGACACCCTGTCCGGATCGCAGGAGCCGTCCATGCCACTCTTCAGGGCTTTGTCAGTCGCCGGCCTCATGCTCGGCACCCTGTTCTTCGCCTTCTCGCTGACCCCCAGCCTGCTGCCGCGCCCCTGGCTGGTGCAGGGGGTGATCAGCGGCCTCTCCTTCGCCGCCGGCTACGGCCTGGGGGTCGGTGGCCACTGGCTGTGGCACTACCTGGAGCTTCCCGAGCCCGGCCGGCGCCTGCTCCGGCGCATCAAACTGGTGGCCAGCGTCTTCTGCCTGATGGCGGCCGGGGTCTTCCTGTGGCGCGCCTCCGGCTGGCAGGAGAGCATCCGGACCCTGATGGAGATGGAACCGGTGGCCGGCACGCGGCCGGTCAGCGTGGCGCTGGTCGCCCTGCTGGTGTTCACCGTCATCCTGCTGCTGGCTCGGCTCTTCCAGCGCACCTTCCGCTCGCTGTCACGGCGCCTGCGCCGCCACATTCCCCGCCGGGTCTCCCATCTGGTGAGCCTGGTGGCGGCCGTCGCCCTCTTCTGGGCAATCATCGACGGGGTGATCTTCACGCTGACCCTGCGCGCCCTGGACAACTCCTACCAGCAGGTCGACCGACTGATCGCCGACGACCTCGCCCCGCCTGCGGACCCGCTGCTGACCGGCAGCGACGCCTCGCTGATCAGCTGGGAGGGGCTCGGCCTGCGCGGCCGCCGCTTCGTCACCGCCACGCCCAGCGCCGAGGCGCTCAGCGAGATCATCGGCGAGCCGGCCCGGCGCCCGATTCGCGTCTACGCGGGGCTCAACGCCGCCGAGACGCCCGAGGCGCGCGCCGAGCTGGCCCTGGCGGAGCTGATCCGCGTCGGCGGCTTCGAGCGCTCGCTGCTGCTGCTGGCCACCCCCACGGGGCGCGGCTGGCTGGACCCGGGGGCCCAGAACACCCTCGAGGCGCTGCACCGGGGCGACGTGGCCACCGTCACCGCCCAGTACTCCTACCTGCCGAGCCCCCTGGCACTGCTCACCGAGGGGGAGTATGGCGTCGAGATGGCCCGCGCCCTCTTCCAGGCGGTCTATGACCACTGGTCATCGCTGCCCGAGGCGTCGCGTCCGGAGCTCTACCTGCACGGGCTGAGCCTGGGCGCCCTCAACTCGGACAGCGCCTTCGACCTCTACGACATCATCGACGACCCCTTCCAGGGGGCTCTGTGGAGCGGCCCGCCCTTCCGCAGCGAGACCTGGCGCAGCGTCACCGCCGAGCGAGACCCGGACACCCCGGCCTGGCTCCCCCGCTTCCGCGACGGGCGCGTGGTGCGCTTCATGAACCAGCACAGCGACCTGGAGGAGCAGGGCGAGACCTGGGGCGATTTCCGCATCGCCTACCTGCAGTACGCCAGCGACCCGGTCACCTTCTTCTCACCCAGTTCGCTCTACCGCGAGCCCGACTGGATGCGCGAGCCGCGCGGCCCGGACGTCTCACCCGAGCTGCGCTGGTACCCCATCGTCACCATGCTGCAGCTGCTCGCCGACCTGGCCACCGGCAGCGCGCCGCCGGGCTACGGCCACGAGATCGCCGCCGAGCACTACCTCGACGCCTGGGTGGCCCTCACCGAGCCCGAGGGCTGGTCGGAGGCGTCGCTGGAGAGGCTGAGGGAGCACTTTCGACGCTGAGCCCGGCCGGGCCAGGGAGCGCCCCGGTGCCGGCAACGCACAAGCCGGGCCGGGGCGCACAGCCTCATGGCGTGGCCGTCGCCCTAGGCAGGGGGCCCGGACGCCCAGTCGCTCAGCTCGGGGGGCGGCCCCGCCAGCGGCCTGAGCGGCAGCCCCCGAGTCACCCCGGTGAACAGCAGCTCGAGCATGCCGTCATGGCGTGCCGTCAGGTTGGTACTGATGATGGTGGCCTTGACGGTGCGACGCGACACCTTGACCTCCTGGCCGCTGCGATACGTCGGGCGCGCCGCAATGCGCCTGAGCGTCAGTACGGCCAGGCCGATGGCCCACAGGCAGAAGCGTTTGATGCCCGTTTCCCGAGAGGGAATCAGCAGGGTGTAGCGCAAGGCATTGCGCAGGTGGGCATGGGCAATGCCGACCATATGGCGCAGAGCCGCGGCGAACTCCTCGTCGCTGCGCCCCGGGGAGAGGCTCGAGAGCTCCACGCCCAGCTCCCGAAACTCCTTGCGCGGCAGCCAGCAGACGCCTCGCTGCCAGTCGTCCCAGAGGTCCTTGAGGATATTGGTGAGCTGAAGCCCTTCTCCGAACGAGGGGGCCAGGGCCAGCAGCTCGGTGCGCTTCTCGTGGATCTCGCCGGAATGCTGGCAGAACAGCTCGGTGAGCATCTCCCCGACGACGCCCGCCACGTGGTAGCAGTAGCGGTCCACTTCGGCCATGTCCTCGAGGCCCTCCAGGCTCGCGCTGTCCTGGTAGCAGGCCATGCCCCGGCACATGATGCTCACGCACTTGATCAGCGCCTGCTGCTGCGGCGCCGTGAGGCTGTGGGTACAGCGCACGACCACCGAGGTGTTGGCCACCAGCTCTCGCTCATCGGGCAGAGTGGCGTCCGACAGCAGCGGCGTGACCCGGCTGGCAAACGCCCGGGCCGCCGCCTCCCCTCTCAGCACCGCCAGAAACTGCTCCTGGAGCATGACCTTCTGCGATGCGCTGAGCGACGGCTCGTCCTCCAGGGTGTCGGCAATGCGACAGAGCAGGTAGGCGTTGGTCACCACCTTGCGCAGGTCGCCCGGAAGCTGGGGAATGGTGAAGGCGAAGGTGCGGGACACCCCGGCCAGGATCCTGTCCTGGTAGGACTCTTCCTCGGCAGTGCGGGAAGTCATCGAAGCGGAACTGGCCATCGCGGAACATCGATCCTTGTGTGACGGTTACCCATGGCCAGCCAGCGCTCTCTGCTTTGCTCGCAAGCCGCCGGGCAGGCTGCAAGCGCAGGCTATCACGCCTGCTTTCGCTAGAGTACCGATGACGCCTTCACGCCGAAGGCGCCGCCCCGCCCTCTTCCAGCCGGCCCAGGAGCCCGCCGAGCTCGTTGCTGATGAAACGAGACTCCACGCACTCCTGCAGGTGCCCCTCGGCGAAGCGCAGAAAACCCAGTGCCGCATGGGAGAGCCGCCGGTCGCGGCGTACGATGAACTGCCAGTGGCTCTCGATGGGCAGCCCCGCCACCGGCAGGATCACCAGGTCCGAGTGCTCCGGTGGCAGCACGTGCTCGGAGAGCAGCGCCACCCCCATCCCCGCCGCCACCCCGACGCGGATCGCCTCGTTGCTGGCCATCTGCAGGGTCGGCCCCAGCGACAGCCCCTGCTCCTGGAGCCAGCTCTCGAACAGCATGCGGGTCGCCGACCCCGGCTCGCGCAGCAGGAAGCGCTCTTCCAGCAGCTCGGCCATGACGATGCCCTCGCGCCCCGCCAGCCGATGCTCCCGGGGCGCCACCGCCACCAGCGGATTGCGCAGGAAGCGCCCGGCCAGGGCGTGGGCCAGCGAGGGCGGATGGCTGAACACGTAGAGGTCATCCTCCTGGCGCTCGAAGCGAGTCAGCATCTGCCGACGATTGCCGATATGCACGGTGACGTCGACCTCCGGAAAGGCGCAGCTGTAGGGGCCGAGCAGCCGCGGCAGCACGTACTGGGCGGTATTGACCAGGGCGATGGAGAAGCGCCCCCGCTCGCCGCCGCGCAGCGCTTCCAGGTAGTCATCCAGGTCGGAGAAGCGCCCCAGCACCTCGCGACTGGCCCGGTAGAGCTCGGTGCCCGCCTCGGTCGGCACCAGCCGACCCTGGCGGCTTTCCAGCAGGGGCTCGCCCAGGGTCTCGGCCAGGCGCTTGAGCTGCTGGGAGACGGTGGGCTGGGTAAGGTGGAGCTGCCGCGCCGCCTCGCTGACCGAGCCGCTGCGCACCACCGCCACATAGACCTGCAGCAGCCGGAAGGTGAGATGCCGGATGTTCATGGGATCGTCCGCCGATATAGATGATTACCTATACTGCATTGCAACCAACATGATTGGTATCAATATCACCGACTCCGCACAATGCGCAGCGTTTCCGGTCCCCGACAAAAAGAGTCCCCCATGCCCGATATCGTGGTGATGTTCTTCCTGCTCGGCCTGCTGGCCGGCGTGGTAAAATCCGACCTGACCATTCCCAAGGCCGCCTACGACACCCTGAGCCTGCTGCTGATGCTGACCATCGGCCTCAAGGGGGGCATGGCGCTCTACGGCAACCTGGGCTGGTCGCTGCTGCCGGAACTGGTCGCCGTGGCCGCCCTCGGCGCGCTGATCCCCCTGGCGCTGATGCCGATACTGCGCCGCCTGGTGCGGCTCTCGCCCGCCGACAGCGCCAGCATCGCCGCCCACTACGGCTCGGTGAGTGCCGGTACCTTCGCCGTGGCGCTGGCCTTCGCCGAGGGGCGCAACCTGCCCATCGGCGCCGAGGTCACCCTCTACCTGGTGATGATGGAGCTGCCGGCGATCATGGTCGCCATCGCCCTCTATCGCCGCCACGCGGGCAAGGCCGCCGGAGAAGCGATGCAGGGGATCTGGCACGAGACCCTGACCAACCGCGGCGTCATCCTGCTGGCCGGCGGCGCGGTGATCGGCGCCATGTACGGGCCGCAGGAGGGCTCGAACGTCACCGAGCTGTTCACCGGCGCCTTCCACGCCGTGCTCGCGCTGTTCCTGCTGCAGATGGGCCTCACCGCCGCCGAGACCCTGCGCCCCATTCCCTGGTTCCACTGGCGCCTGCTCACCTTCGCCCTGGTCGCCCCGCCGCTGCTGGCGCTGGCCGGCCTGGCCGTGGGCCTGCTGCTGGGCCTGCCCGCCGGCTCTCTGCTGATTCTCACCGCCCTGGCCGCCAGCGCCTCCTACATCGCCGCCCCGGCCGCCATGCGCACCGCCATTCCCCAGGCGAACATCGGCCTGGCCATGCTCGCCGCCCTGGGCTTCACCTTCCCCCTCAACGTGATCGTGGGCATCCCGCTCTACCACCAGCTGATCACCTGGCTGGGCTAGCCCCGCCCCGTCATCGCCTAGCTGCGCGCCCCGCCCATCCCGGCGGGGCGTGCTCGTCTGCGGAGCCGACCGCCATGGTCATTACGACATTCGTCGAACCCCGTAGAACCTGCACTTTACGTTAACGTCAACCTGACCTAGTCTTGTGCCATCACGGTTTTTACCACCCGACGCGACCCGTCGTGCCCACCCGGATGACCACCCTATCACCGGGCGCCACGACCACCGACAAGAATGGAGCCACGCTCATGCATACGCCCTTCAAGCCTCTCGACTTCGGCCTCGACGACGAACTGAACATGCTGCGCGATCAGGTCAACGCCTTCGCCCGGGACGAGATCGCCCCGCGCGCCGCCGAGATCGACGAGAAGAACGAGTTCCCCAACGACCTGTGGCAGAAGTTCGGCGACATGGGGCTGCTCGGCATCACCGTCTCCGAGGAAGATGGCGGTACCGGCATGGGCTATCTGGCGCACTGCATCGCCATGGAGGAGATCTCCCGGGCCAGCGCCTCCGTGGGCCTCTCCTACGGCGCCCACTCCAACCTCTGCGTCAACCAGCTCAAGATCAACGCCAGCCCCGAGCAGAAGGCCAAGTACCTGCCCAAGCTGATGAGCGGCGAGCACGTCGGCGCCCTGGCCATGTCCGAGCCGGGCGCCGGTTCCGACGTGGTCTCCATGAAGCTGCGCGCGCGCAAGGAGGGTGACAAGTACATCCTCAACGGCAACAAGATGTGGATCACCAACGGCCCCGACGCCGATGTCCTGGTGGTCTACGCCAAGACCGACCCGGATGCGGGCTCCAAGGGCATCACCGCCTTCATCATCGAGAAGGGCATGCCCGGCTTCTACACCGCCCAGAAGCTCGACAAGCTCGGCATGCGCGGCTCCAACACCTGCGAGCTGGTCTTCGAGGACTGCGAGGTGCCGGAAGCGAACATCCTTGGCGAGCTGGGCAAGGGCGTGCGCGTGCTGATGAGCGGCCTGGACTACGAGCGCGCCGTGCTGGCCGCCGGCCCCATCGGCATCATGCAGGCCGCCCTGGACATCGTGGTGCCCTACGTCCACGAGCGTAAGCAGTTCGGCCAGTCCATCGGCGAGTTCCAGCTGGTGCAGGGCAAGATCGCCGACATGTACACCACCCTCAACGCCTGCCGCGCCTACCTCTACGCCGTGGCCGCCGGCTGCGACCGCGGCCAGACCTCGCGCAAGGACGCCGCCGGCGTCATCCTCTACTGCGCCGAGAAGGCTACCCAGGTGGCCCTGGATGCCATCCAGCTGCTGGGCGGCAACGGCTACATCAACGAGTACCCCACCGGCCGCCTGCTGCGCGACGCCAAGCTCTACGAGATCGGCGCCGGCACCAGCGAGATCCGCCGCATGCTGATCGGCCGCGAACTCTTCAACGAATCCGCTTAACTCAAGCCGTAAGCGGTAAGCTGTAAGCTGTAAGTAACTGCCTCCCGGGGTTTTCTTACAGCTTCAGGCTTACGGCTTACAGCTCCCCGGAGGGGTATATGGCAATTCTGCAAACCCAGATCAATCCGCGCAGCGACGGCTTTCAGGCCAACGAGGCGTCGATGCGCGCCGAGGTGATGAAGCTGCGCGAGCTGACCGCCGCCATCGCCCAGGGCGGCGGCGAGAAGGCCCGCGCGCGCCACGAGTCCCGCGACAAGCTGTTCGTGCGCGACCGCATCGACCACCTGATCGACGAGGGCTCTCCCTTTCTGGAGTTCTCGGCGCTGGCCGCCCACGAGGTCTACGACTCCTCGATCCCCGCTGCCGGCGTGGTCACCGGCATCGGCCGGGTCTCGGGCGTGGAGTGCGTGATCGTCGCCAACGACGCCACCGTCAAGGGCGGCACCTACTTCCCGCTTACCGTGAAGAAGCACATCCGCGCCCAGGAGATCGCCCGCAAGCACCG
>PUOM01000093.1 GCA_003552795.1 Halomonas sp.
CGACGAGCTGTTCGAGCTGGGGCCGCGGCGCTTCTCCTGCGCCGGCGGCGCCGCCGCCATGGACATGGCCCTGGAGGTGATCGCCCGGCGCCACGGCACCCGCCTGGCGGTGGATGTCTCCGAGCAGCTGATCCACGACCGGCTGCGCAGCCGCAGCGACCAGCAGCGCATGACCCTGGCGCGCCGCCTGGGCACTCATAACCGCCGCCTGGTGCGGGCGGTGGCCCTGATGGAGCGCCATCTAGAGACGCCGCTGGCCCTGGCCGAGATCGCCAGCCGCTGCGGTGTCACCTCCCGCCAGCTGCAGCGGCTCTTCGCCCAGCATCTCGTCAGCACGCCCCAGGGCTGGTACCTCGGCCTGCGCCTGGAGCGCGCCCATCAGCTGCTGACCGAGACCGATCTCGACGTGCTGGCAGTGGGACTGGCCTGCGGCTTCACCTCGGCCTCCAGCTTCTCCCGCGCCTTCGGTGAGCGCTACGGCAAGCCGCCGCGGGCGGTGCGGCGCTTGGACGGCAGCGGCTAGGACGGCTTACCGCTTGGTGATGCGCTGTCAGCGCCGAATGGCGATGGTGCGCCCGGCGAGCTCAGGCCAGGCGCCTGTCTCGGCGTGGGGCAGGGCGGCCAGCGCCTCGGCCACCGGGGCCGGGAAGGCGTCGGGGCGGCCGCTCTCCCGGTTCATGCCCATCAGCATCTGCTCGCTGGTGGCCAGCAGGTTGCCCTCCGCGTCGTAGAGCTCGAAGAAGACGTGCAGCCGCTTGGCGTCGCGGTCCAGCAGGCTCACCGCCACCTCGAGCGGCTGGCCCTCGTGGGCTTCCCGGCGATAGCAGAGGTGGGTCTCCAGGGTGTAGATCGTATAG
This sequence comes from Halomonas sp., assembly GCA_003552795.1. Classification (GTDB taxonomy): domain Bacteria; phylum Pseudomonadota; class Gammaproteobacteria; order Pseudomonadales; family Halomonadaceae; genus Halomonas. The sequence goes on from PUOM01000093.1 coordinate 858, forward strand.
CCGTGACGGCGGCGCCCCTCGGCGTCCAGGCCGATCCGGTCCATCAGCGCCTCTACCGCCAGGGAGAAGACCCTGGCGTACTCGGCGTCGTTCATGTGGCCGTTGTAGTCCACCCACGCCGGGGCGACACGGGTCTCAAGAATTTCCATCAGATGCGTCCCTCCAGGCCTTCCGCTTCCGGCCAGTATTTCTGCACCAGGTCGAGCAGTTCAACCAGGAAGTCGTCCCGGCGACGGTCGAGCTCGGCCACGCTGCGGCCGGCGGCCTGATGCTCGCAACCCTCCACCACCCGGTCGATCAGCTCCTCGGTGAGCTCCGGGGCCTCGAGCTTGGTCCAGGGCAGCTTCAGGGCGGGGCCGAACTGCTCCAGCATATGGCGCATGCCCGATTCGCCGCCGGCCAGGTGGAAGGTGAGGAAGGTGCCCATCAGCGACCAGCGTAGGCCGCAGCCGTAGACCACCGCGGCGTCCACCTCCTCGGTGGTCGCCACGCCGTCGTTGACCAGGTGCAGCGCCTCGCGCCACAGCGCCTCCATCAGGCGGTCGGCGATATGCCCCTCGATCTCCCGGCGCACCACCAGGGGGCGCATGGCGAGGGCCTGATAGAGGGCCTGGGCGCGCTCGGTGTGCTCGCCCCGGGTCGCATTCCCGCCCACCAGCTCGACCAGCGGCAGCAGGTAGACCGGGTTGAAGGGGTGGGCGACGATCACCCGCCCCGGCGCCTTGACGCAGTCCCGCTGCAGGTCGCTGGGCTTGAAGCCGGACGTCGACGAACCGATGATCACCCCCGCCTCGGCGGTGGCGTCCAGGGCGGCGAGGATCTCGCGCTTGAGGTCCAGGCGCTCCGGCACGTTCTCCTGGATCAGATCGGCGCCGGCCACGGCCGCCTCCAGGCTATCCACGAAAGTAAGCCGGGCGGGGCTGGCTCCCTCGGCCAGGCCCTGGCGCGTCAGCGAGGCCCAGGCGTTGTCGACGAAGGCGCGGGTGCGTGCTGGGGCCTCCGGGGCCGGGTCGAAGGCCACCACGTCCCAGCCCCGGGCCAGGGCCCTGGCGATCCAGCCGTTGCCGATCACCCCGGTACCGATCGCGGAGAGCTGACGGCTCATGCCTCACCTCCTGCGCGCTTCGCTACCGGCTGGCCGCTCTGCGGGTCGCGCAGCCCCAGATGGGCGCGGGTCTCGGCGGGAGTCATGACCCGGGCGCCGAGGTTCTCGATCAGGGTGGCGGCGTGCTCCACCAGCTGGGCATTGGTGGCCAGGGTGCCCTTCTTCAGATAGAGGTTGTCCTCCAGGCCGACCCGGGCGTGGCCGCCCAGCAGCACCGCCTGGGCGGCCATGGGCATCTGGTGGCGGCCGATGCCGAAGGCGGCCCAGTGGGCGCTTGCCGGCAGCTTGTTGCGCATGGCCAGCAGGGTCTCGGTGTCCGCCTCGGCGCCCCAGGGGATGCCCAGGCAGAGCTGGTAGAGGGGATCGCCGTCGATCAGCCCCTCCTGCTGCAGCTGGCGGGCGAACCAGACGTGGCCCAGATCGAAGCACTCCAGCTCCGGCTTGACGCCGGCGGCCTGCACCAGGCGGGCATGCTCGCGCAGCCAGTCGGCGGGGTTCACGTAGACCATGTCGCCGAAGTTGAGGCTGCCGCAGTCCAGGGTGCAGAGCTCGGGCAGGAGTTCGTCCACCGGCTCATGGCGCTGGGCCGGGGTCTGGATATCGGTGCCGGGGCCGCCGCGGGTGGGGTCCTCGGCGTCGGGGATCCAGTCGCCGCCGCCGCCGGCGGTGATGTTCATGACGATATCCGTGTCCGCCTCGCGCACGCGCTCCATCACCTCGCGGAAGTGCTCGAGGGAATGGCTGACGGCGCCGGTCTCGGGGTCGCGCACATGGATGTGTGCCACGCTGGCCCCGGCCCGGGCGGCGGCGATGCAGTCGTCGGCGATCTGCTTCGGCGTGACCGGCACATGGGGGCTCTTGGCGGTGGTGTCGCCGGCGCCGGTAACGGCGCAGGTCAGGATCACGTTGCGGTTCATGGTCGGCTCCTGAGGAACGGATGGCTGATGTCAGGAGCAGTGTGGGGGCGGCGAGGGGGAGGGACTTTACTTAAAGCGACAGAAAGGCCACGTCATGCGACGTTTTCGGTGCGAAGGGGAAAGCGTCTCTCCATGCCGCCTTTTCAGGAATCACTC
>PUOM01000219.1 GCA_003552795.1 Halomonas sp.
AGGCGACCGCCTCGCCCCCGAGCCCCCCGGGGACGCCGTCTCGCCCGATCTCCCCACGCCTGCCCCTAGGGCACCCGGGCCGGCAGCGTCGCGGGCGGAAGCCGTCCCGCCACCTGCCGGCTCCCCGGCGCGCAGCGGACTCGCGGCGAGACTCGCCGAGGGCCCGGTGCCGGCCATCGCCGACGACCGCGCGGCCGAAGGCCCCACGGCAGCCGACGACGGCGAGCCAGGCGAGCCCTCTCCGATGGCGGCGCCCCGCCGTGCCGAACCGACGGCCATGGCGGCGACCGAGCCCAGGCCCGTGGAGTCAGCACCGCGGCCCCGGCCCGAGCCGCAACCGCCGGAGCCACCCCGGGTACATATCGGCGAGGTCCGGATCCGCGTCATCGCCGACGAGCCTTCCGCCCCGTCCCGCGAGCACAAGTCGACGGCGCCGCGCGCCGACAGCGAAAGCCGCCTGCTGATCAGGAGCCTGTGACATGCCGCTGCCCGACTCCACGCTCCATCAGGCCTGCCAGGCCCTCGCCGACTACCTGCGTTCCGGCCTGCAGGCCGCCGCCAACGACATCCACATCTATCTGGGCGCCCCGGCGGAGGTCGCCGCACACCGTGATCAGCACCGCCTCGGCCTGTTCTTCTACCGCTTCGAGCCCTCGGGCTTCCAGGCCAACGCCCATCCAAGGGACCCCTGGCAGGTACGGCTCCACTGCATGATCAGCTGCATGGCCGCCGAGGAGAGCATCGACAACCCCGGCGCCGACGACCTGCGCCTGCTCGGCCTGGTGATGGCCCTGTTCCACGAACACCCGCTGCTGCCCCCGGTCTCCCTCGACAGCGAGCGGCTGCATCTTGAGGTGGTCTTCCGTCCCGCCAGCGACGAACAGCTCAATCAGCTCTGGTCGATCCAGGGCGACACCGCCTACCGCCCCTCACTGCTCTACGAGATCGCCCTGGCCCAGGTGATGCCCGAGAGGCGCCGCAACGAGCCGCCCCGGGTCGGCACCTTCGGCCTGGAGACCGGCGCCGATCCCGGAGCCAGAAGCGCCGATTTCGGCGGCGTCCTGCACGCCCCCCTGGCCCGAGCCCGCCGGGTGGACCCGAACCAGCCAGGCTGGGCCCCGCTGGTCTGCTGGGTCGAGGACGGCGACTGCGTCGAGTCCCTGACCCTCGACGTCACCATCACCGACCCCGCCGACTTCCAGCCGGCCCTGTGGATCGCCGGCGTGCCCGGCACCACCGTCAGCCTCGAGTGGCAGGTCTGGCAGGGGGAGCGCTGGCAGGCGGTGGTCGGCGGCGAGCGGGTGATCGACTCGCCGGCCATCGACCCCGCCCACGTGCCCGTGGCCCTGCCCGGCATCGCACTGCCGGCGCTGGAGCTCGACGGCCGGGAGCGCTGGCAGCTGCTGCTGCACGTCAGCCGCGCCCATCGACCGGTGCCCGGGGGGCCGGTCCTGCCGCTGCGCAGCAACCCGCTGCTGATCAGCCTCTACCGGGGAGCCTGAGATGACCGTCGCGATCAAGCCCGACCCCCTGCATGCACCGCCCCCCGACCGGGAGGCCCACTGGTGCGAGTGGCAGCGCATCGAGCAGCTCTGCCTGTGTCTGCTGCAGGGCAGCGAGTCCCCTCCCCGGGCCCTGCTCGAGGCCCTGGAGGCCTGCCAACGCCAGGTCATCGCGCTGCGCGACGGCGGCTGGTGGCAGGCACGGCTTCCCTTCGCCGCGAAGGCATCGGGGCTGGATGATCTGGCGCTGGATGCCCTGGCCTGCGTCTACGCCCCCTGGCTGCTGCCCCGGGTCGGATGGCTCTATCAGGAACTCCACCGCGACCGCCAGCCGGCACCCAGCGAGGCGCTGATCGCCGCCCTGCTGGCGTTGCCCGACCCCCGGCTGCCCGAACTCCATGACGCCCTGCGCCGGCTCGAGCGACTCGGCCTGGTGGAGCGCGAGCGCCAGGACCCCTTCGCGCCGCTGGGCCCGGACCGCCTCTCGCTGGCGCGGCTCACGGACCGCCCCGACGAGGCCCAGGCCCCTCCCGGCGCCCGGGTCGTCACGACCACCGCCGGCTGGGACGACCTGGTCCTTCCCGAGGACACCCTGGCCATGCTGCGCGAATTCCTGCTCTGGCTGACCCATCGCGACCAGGTGGTGACCCGCTGGGGCGGCCAGCCCACGGGCGGCCCGGTGGCGCTGTTCGCCGGCCCCTCCGGCACCGGCAAGACCCTCGCCGCCAGCGTGCTGGCCGGCGCCATGGGCTGGCCGCTGTTTAGGGTCGACCTGGCGGCCCTGGTCAGCAAGTACATCGGCGAGACGGAGAAGAACCTGGCCCGCCTGTTCGATGCCACCCATGGGCGGCGGGTCTTCCTGCAGTTCGACGAGGTCGACGCCCTGATGGGCAAGCGCGGCGAGCTGCGCGAGGCCCGCGACCGCTACGCCAACATGGAGGTCAGCTACCTGCTGGACCGCCTCGAGACCCACGACGGCCCCTGCCTGTTGACCACCAACCTGCGCGGCCAGATCGACAAGGCCTTCCGCCGCCGCTTCCAGCTGGCGGTGGAGTTCCCGCGGCCCGGGCCGACCGAGCGCCTGCAGCTGTGGCAACGCCTGCTGCCCCCCCGGGCACCGCACGCCGACGACCTGGACCTCGCCGACATCGCCGAGGCGATCAACCTCACCGGCGGCCAGATCCGCAACGCCGCCCTGCATGCCGCCTACCTGGCCGCTGCCGACCAGGGGCAGATCGGCCCCCGCCAGGTGGCACTGGCCATCCACCGCGAGCTGGCCAAGGAGCAGAGCCGGGTCGACCCCGGCCAGCTCGGCCGTCTCGCCGTCCACCTCGACCCCGGAGAGCGCTCCCATGCCGCTGCACATTGATCGCCTCGACCTCACCCTGCCGGCGTCCCTGGGCCATCGCCGGCACGCCATCAAGCGCCTGCTGCGCAGCGAGCTCGGGCGCCACGCCTGGCCCGGGGAGCCGTCACTGGCCCGGCTCCAGGTCCCCGACCTGCGGCTCTCGCCGCAGCAGAGCAACCGGG
>PUOM01000323.1 GCA_003552795.1 Halomonas sp.
CCTCAACCACCGCATCACGAAGCTGCTGGGCAGCGATGACCAGAACCCCGATGAGCGGGTGGACTACTACTACAACGAGAGCTGGCAGGTGGTCGAAGAGCGTCGCGCCGAGGGGCAGGGCACGCCCGCGGTGGCCGCCCAGTACATCTGGTGCCTGCGCTACATCGACTCACCCATCCTGCGCGACCGCGACACCCCCGCAAGCGGCTCCGCCGCGCTCGATGAGCGCCTCTACTACACCACCGACGCCAACATGAACGTCACGGCCCTGGTGGCCCCCGGAAGTGGGGCTGTGGTCGAGCGCTACCTCTACGACCCCTACGGCCGGATCGTGTTCCTCAAGGCCGACTGGTCGCTCCAGCAGGTCGACGGCCACGATGACGGCACCGCCAGCGCCGTGGCCAACGAAATCCTCTTCGCCGGCTACCGCTTCAATCCGGAAACGGGAACGTACCACGTCCGCCACCGCGAGTACCACCCCGCCCTCGGCCGCTGGATGCAGCGCGACCCGCTGGGGTATGTGGATGGGATGAGTTTATATCAATATGTTGGCAGTTCACCTATCGATTACATGGATCCGAGTGGAACACAGCGAACGCTGTTTCAATACATCGATGTGCCCCGCCAGAGAGGAGAGCAGCGTGCGCGCGCAATCCTCGAGGATGCTGCTTCACGTATGCGCGGAGACGGCAATAATTTCGGTGCAAATCTGATTGACCATTTTTTGAGTCAGGCTGGCGGTCAATATACATTGACTCCGGCAGACCTCAGACAGGTACAGATTGACGCCCGTATTCGCGTCAAACAACTCATTCAGGAGACAGTAGAGAATCATCCAAACCTAGGTGCGACTCGAATCGAGCTTAACATCACCCGCGCTCAGATAAACTGGCTCGGCACATTCGACGATTTCTTAAAACTCGCCGCGTTGTCGGCATTGCCATTTGGTGAGATTCCCGCAGCGATTATGGCAGCGCCGCGATGGAATGACGATTCCGAGATCAACATGTTTTTTGCCTACGGAGGGGCCCGAGTAAGCTTTGAAGGCTCAGCAGAGCTTATCGAAGTGGAGTTCGGGCGACGGAGTTGGCTGGGGGTTGGCCGTCAGGTCAAGGAAACCTGTCACTATCGCGCGCGCGGTACGGTTACGATTGAGGATGACTACGCCTTCCCGGCCGGACGCTGGTCCCATCGGCGATATTTCCGGCCATACGATGCGGGTTTTAATTTGGAAGATCGTCATGGATATCCTGACTTCCGCCATAAAGCTGAGTTCGAAGCGAGCTATGACCTTGATGGACTGACACATTGGGCTGATAGATGAGGTATTGAAGATGAACTTACGTGTGACTATTAAGCTGTGCCTTCTCGCCATCGTACTTTCAGGGTGTTCGGGTGATGATCCGTATGACAGGATCATTGAGTTGAGGCAGGGCAAGCCCCCTGATGCCGTGGCGAGCGTCGAATTCGGTTCCGGCCGTGGAACGACGCGCGAGGTCGTTGCGGTGGTTACGGACCGACGCATTATCAATGCTATATTTGGACTCGTGGCGGGTGCGGACGAATGGGAGGTGCGTGGGGGTGATACCCACGGCAGAAGCTATGATGTCCATGTTATTTTTAAAGATGGAGCCCGGGCTAATTTTCATTTAAGAGCTTACCGAAACAATGAGATCATGTGGAAGGTCGGCATCTATGAGGATGACACTGGTCACCCGCGAGCAGACGTGCGGTATCATGATGTTTACCTGAAGGATCGCGAAATCCCCGAAGCACTTCGCCGCCTGATCCGCTACTTGCCACTGCCTCGGGAGGAACAGGATGAATCACCATTGAAGATCACCGGGAATTGAAGGCAGGAAGAGTTATCTTTTCTTGTCGTTCATGGCCCGGGGAAGCAAAGAGGTCGGGAGTCTTTCCACGGTCAGGATGATGTGATGGTGACCGCCACCATGCAGAGCTATGAAGGCATCGAGCTTTGCCGGACGGTGACCGACAACGCCGGCCGTGAGCATCAGACCCGCCACGACACGCTCGGGCGGGTGGTGCGCTCGATCGAGAACGTCACCGGCGATGGCGATGTGACGGGCACCACCGCCGCGGATGAGAACCGCACGACGGTGCAGCAGTACGATCAATCGGGCCGTCTGGCCACGCAGATCGCGCTGAGCCCCGTGGACGGCTCGCTCGAAGTGCAGAAGACACGCCATGTCTACGATTCGGATGTGGATGGGTCGCGGGTGACGGAGGAGTTGTATCCGGACTCGGAGACGACCCTGGCCGACGATGAACTGGCCAACAGCCCGGACGGCTGGGAGATCACCGGCGGTTCGGACCATATTGCCCTCACCCACGACCGGCTCGGCCGCGTGCTCGAGCGCACGGACCAGCGGGGTGTGAGCATCTCGTTCAGCTACGATGATGCCGGCCGGCTCGAGGCCCAGAGCGCGGACCTGTCGGGGGCACCGGCCGAGGTCGATGACCACATTCAGCGGATCGAGTGGAGCTACGATGACCGCGGCCGGGTCGAGACGGCGACCAGCTACGATGCCGACACCGGCGGCGATGCGGTGAATCAGGTGCGATACGGATACGATGATTCCGCCGATGGCTGGGGGATGCTTGACAAGGTCTGGCAGGACCACGATGGGGCGGTCGAGACCGGGGGCACTGACCCGAGCCCGCTGGTGGGCTATACTTATGCCATCGATGCCTCCGGCGACGAGGTGCGTTCCATGCGGCTTTCCAAGGTCACCTATCCGAGCTCAGCCGATGACAGCGATCCCCGTGAGGTCTATCTGCATGTGCCCGACTACGACAGCGGCGATCCGGTGGACGATCAGATCGCGGCGGTGCTCGGTCGCACCGAGGCGGTGTCGACAACCGATGACCCGCAGCAGAGCACCGATCACTACGCCACCTACACTTACCGCGGCTCGGGGGCGGTCGTGGCCACGCAGCGGCCGGAGGCGGGCGATGGCAAGCCCCTCGAGCACGAGCCGGTGCTCGACAGCCTCGGCCG
>PUOM01000137.1 GCA_003552795.1 Halomonas sp.
TCGAAGAAGAAGGAACATCGACATGATGAAGAAGATCTGCCGTTACCTGAGCCCGCTGCTGATCGCCGCCCTGGTCCTGGGCAGCCTGCCCGTGGCCGCGTCACCGGCCCCGGCGGCAGCGACCTGATCACCACCCATGCCGCCCTCAAGGCGGAGCATGGCCAGGCCGACCGGGAACGTATCCACGAGATACTCGCCCGGGACGAGGTGCGTGACCAGTTGGTCGCTCAGGATGTCGATCCGGCCGAGGTGGAGGCCCGCGTGGCGGCACTCTCCGACGCCGAGGCCGCCCAGATGGCCGAGCAGCTCGAGCAGCTGCCGGCGGGTGCCAGCGCCGTCGGCGCCCTCTTTGCCGTCTTCGTGATCCTGCTGGTCACCGATATTCTCGGCCTGACCAACGTCTTCCCCTTCACCCGCTGAGGGGGCCCGCCATGATCGACTGCCCCTCCCGGCAGCCGGCCCGGAACGCCCGCCCTGCGGGCGTTCTTGCGTTGGTGCTGCTGCTTGCACTGCTGGCCGGCTGCGCCGGCACTCCGCAGCTGGCCGACAGCACCGAGCAGACCCTGCCCCGTCAGCTGCTGCTCGACGAGGTCCCGTTCCACGCCCAGCGCGATTATCAGTGTGGCCCGGCGTCACTGGCCATGGTGCTCAACGACGCCGGGGTCGACGTCGAGGTGAAGACCCTGATTCCCCAGGTCTTCCTGCCGGGCCGCGACGGCAGCGTGCAGCCGGAGATGCTGGCCACGGTGCGCCGCCACGGCCGGATTCCCTTCGTGATCGAGGACCACCTGGATGCCCTGCTCCTGGAGCTGGAGGTCGGGCATCCGGTGGTGGTGATGCAGAACCTGTCGCTGCCCGCCTGGCCGATGTGGCACTACGCCGTGGCCATCGGCTTCGACCTGGACCGCAACGCGCTGATCCTGCACAGCGGCGAGGAGCCGCAGCGGGTCGAGTCCTTCCGGCGCTTCGACGCCACCTGGGCGCGCAGCGATCGCTGGGCCTTCGTGGCACTGCCTCCGGGGGAGCTTCCGGCGGGGGTCAGGCCCCACCGCGCCATGGAGGCGATCAGCGCCTTCGAGGACGTCCAGGGAGCCGAGATCGCTTTGCCCGCCTGGGAGGCCCTGGCCGAGCGCTTCACGGACGCCGGCCTGGTGCACTTCGGCCTGGGCAATGCCCGCCACACCGCCGGTGACGCCGCCGGTGCCATCACGGCATTCCAGCGCGCCGTGGATGCCGAGCCCGAGCTTGCCGTGGCCTGGCTCAATCTGGGCCTGGCCAGGCGCGATCAGGGCGACACCACAGGTGCTCGCGACGCCCTGGAAGAGGCTGCCGCCCTCCCCGGTCACTGGCAGCCTCATGCCCACAGGGCCCTGGAGACACTGGAGTCGACGAGATAGCCATGGCCCATGACGTTGTGCTCAAACGTATCTACCAGCCCATCGAGGCCGCGGACGGCGCCAGGGTGCTGGTGGACCGCCTGTGGCCCAGAGGCAAGACCCGCGAGGCACTGGCGCTCACCGACTGGTATCGCGACGCCTCGCCCAGCCCGGGCCTGCGCCGCCAGTATCATCAGGGCGAGATCAGCCCCTTCGTGTTCGCCGTGCGCTACCGCGGCGAACTGCGCGACCACCCGGAAAACCTGCTGCCGCTGATTCGCCATGCCCGACGCGAACGCCTTACCCTGCTCACCGCCGCGCGGAATCTCGAGGATTCCCATCTGCCGGTTCTGCACGAGGCACTGCTCGAGGCACTGCGCGGCTGAGCGCGCCCCACTTCGAACGCGCATCGCCCTCCGGACAGCGTGATTGGCGTTCGGCCGGCATCCCTGGGCATCATCCCCTGCTGCCCCCGACGGCGCCCATGTCGCGCTGAATGGCTGCGTGCACATCGTCGAGATGATGGAAGCCGTCCGGATAGCTCAGACGCTTGACCGGAACGGCGCGCGCCACGCGCACAAGGTGGGCGAAGCGGTCGCGCGCCAGGGAGGTATCCGCGAGGATATCCGCGAGAAAGGAGTGCTGGACCAACGCCACCACGGCCCTGGCCGGGGGCAGCGTCTCGATGGTCGTGACCTCCCCACCGCCCCTCTCCAGCAGGTAGATCGCCCCCACCGGACGAGGCCCCGGGTCGAAGGACCCCAGGTCGGCCGCTGGGACACTCAGCTTGGTAAAGCTCGGATGAAAGCGGGAGTAGGCCGCGGGGCGACCCGGCGCGAAGCGTTCCAGCTGCTCGGGAGTCAGCTTGACCTGGGGAAAGGCCGAGCGGCAGAGCACCCGCCCTCCGCTCTCCTCGACCGCAGCGATATCATCGGCCATCAGCGGAAAGCCCGCCGTCGCCATGGAGGTCACCATGCTGCTCTTGCCGGCCCCCTTGTCGCCGGCCAGCAGCACGGCCCGGTGGCCGACGACCAGGGCTCCCGCATGCAGGGCCAGGACGCCCTGTCGCTCCAGATAGCAGGCCATGACGTGTCCCAGCAGCAGGACGTCGACCATATAGGCCAGCGCCGGGTCGACCAGCCGACACTCGATCTCACCCGCTCGCAACAAGAAGTCGGCCACCCCCGGAAAACGCATCAACCAGGTGGACTCTCCCATGTCAAACAGCTGAATGGCGGGCTCCCCCGAAGCGTTGAGCGTATCGCTGAGGTAGAGGGCCTGCCCAGCGGCAGCCTGCCCCACATCCGGCCGGCAACGGAAAGACAGGTCGGATGCCGCGGCCGGCCGGGATGCCGCCATCGAGGTGGCCAGGTCCCAATCGGAGAGGGTTTCAAAGCCGAACAGCTGGAAACGGGACATCGACACCTCGAATCAGTGGTTGATCACATGTCGCCAGGAAGTGCGACGGCGATCGTCATGCCTCGACCTCCCGGTAGTGATACGCCTGCTGGCTGAACAGCTCGCAGTACATGCCACCCAGCCGCATCAGCTCATCATGGGTGCCGGCTTCACGAATTTCGCCACCATCCAGCACATAGATATAATCCGCCATTCTCACCGTGGACAGACGGTGGCTGATCACCA
>PUOM01000018.1 GCA_003552795.1 Halomonas sp.
CGGGCGCCGCCGAAGGCGGCATCGAAGCCGTGCTTGTCCAGGGCCTGCTTGAGCGCCGCGGTCTTCATCACATCGGTGTAGCCGCTGGAGCCGTGGTCGAAGGGGTTGATGCCGGCGGTGCGCCCCTCCTCGTTGGTGTGCACCAGCAGCTCCATGCCCGCCTCGGCCGCCATGCGGTCGCGGAACTCGATCATCTCGCGGAACTTCCAGGTGGTGTCCACGTGGAGCAGCGGAAAGGGCGGCGGCCCGGGATAGAAGGCCTTGCGCGCCAGGTGCAGCATCACCGAGGAGTCCTTGCCGATGGAATAGAGCATCACCGGGTTGCGGAACTCGGCCGCCACCTCGCGAAGGATATGGATCGACTCGGCCTCGAGCTGCTGCAGGTGGGTCAGCCGCTGGGGCGACAGCGCCGGGGGAGCGCTGCTCGCCCGGACAGGCGACGCGGGGGTCGCGGCGTGAAGCGTGGTCATGGCCCGGGTACCTCGCATGACGATGGGCATGGAAATCATGCCCACGAGGTTAACGCCGGACCGTTAATAACCCAAAAGAATTAATGGCGATTCTTTTATACCAAAAAGAAACACCACCTCCCTTCACAGGTCGACGCGCTCCACCCAGGTCGTCATGTCGGCATCGCCCAGATCGAGTACCCGATAGCCGGGGCGCGATGCCTCATCGATGGCGAAGGTCTCGGCGCCGGCCAGGAACTGGTCGGTGGTGGAGGGGCAGCCGAACACCGCGACTTCCCCCTGCTCGAGGCGCTGATGGCTGGCAAAGGCCTGATGGATATGGCCGCAGAGGATGGCGCGCACCTGGCCGAAGGCGGCGAGGGTCTGCCAGAAAGCCTCGCGATCCTTGAGGCCGAGGGCGTCGATCCAGGCCGAGCCCACCGGCAGGGGCGGATGATGCATGGCCAGCAGGGTCGGCCGCTCATCCTCCTCCAGGCGGGCGGCCAGCTCGGCCAGGCGCTCCGTCCCCAGCTCGCCGTGAGCCTGGCCGCTGACCCGGGTGTCGAGCATCAGGATGCGCCAGTCGCCGATGTCCAGCTCGTCGAGGAGCTCACGCGTCTCGGCCATCAGCGCCGGGTCGTCGTGGTTGCCCGCCAGCCAGAACCAGGGCGCCGCCAGGCGGCCCAGAATGCTGGCGGCGAGCTGGTAGGAAGCAGCGGTCTCGTCGTTGCTGATGTCGCCGGTGACCAGCACCATGTCGGGGCGCTCGCGGTTGACCTCGGCCACCACGGCCTCCAGCTGGCGAAGCGGAAAGCCCGCTCGGGCGCGGGCGCCGGGGTCGGCGTGCAGATGGCAGTCGCTGATCTGGACCAGTCGCATGATCGATTTGGCTCTTGTTGGTCGCCGTCGGGAGGGGGGAACGGTATCAGGGAAGCTCCGGCAAATGTAGCGCGTGGCCGTGGGCCAGGCCGTGCTCCAGCCACTCGCCGAGGAAGCGATTGAGCTGCAGCTTCTCGTCGGGCTGGTGCATGCGCGAGTTGGGATAGCGGTAGCGCCCGTCGAAGTGGCGCTGGCGCTGGAAGTCGGTGACCTCGGCCATGCGCACGTCGTGGTAGAGATGCACCCGCATGCGCGGGGCCTCGATCATCGAGTCGAGCACGCCGCGCTGGGTGACCCGCACGATGCTGGTGTAGGGGGCTCGCTCCAGCAGCTCCAGGCCGAGCACGCCCAGCCAGCGGCCGTCGCTGGCCAGCTCTATCTCGCGGGTCTCGCCGACCTCGAGATCGCCCAGCAGGCGGACCAGTCGCAGGAAGTTGATGCTGCACTCCCCCTGCAGACTCCTGAGGTCAGTCACATAGGCGCTTCGCTGCACCCCCTCTCTTGGCAAACCCTCTCTGCGCACACTATCTCCTCGCTCGCAGTGACGCCCGCTCCCCCGCCAGCCAGTGGAGGGCGATCAGGCACATGGCATTGTCGAGTCGTCCGGCCTGAAGGAGTTCCCAGGCCCTGACAAACGGTAGCACATGTACGCGGATATCCTCGTGCTCCTCGTCGAGCCCGTGGACACCGCCCAGCCCCTCGCTGTCCACCAGGCCGCAGAACAGGGTGACCCGCTCGTCGCAGGCCCCGGGGCTGGGATAATAGGTGTGCAGCGGAATCAGCTCGCCCACGGCGGCACCGGCCTCCTCGAGGGATTCACGGCGCGCCACCTCGGCGGGCAGCTCGCCGCGCTCCACCAGGCCGGCCACCACCTCGAGCTTCCAGGGCGACGCGGGGTCTTCCAGGGCGCCGGCGCGAAACTGCTCCACCAGCACCACGCTGTCGCGCTCCACGTCGTAGAGCAGCACCCCCACGGCGTCGTGGCGGCAGTGCACCTCGCGGGTCATGGTGCCGCTCCAGCCGCCCTCGAAGAGGCGATGGCGCAGCTGCAGCGCCTCCAGGCGGAAGAAGCCCTGATGCAGACAGCGACGCTCCACCAGCTCCACATCGGCGCGGGTAAAGGGCGCCGCCGCGGCCAGATCCGGGACCTCCGGCGAATCACTCATGGCGGGCTCCGCTTGCGTAAAGGCGCCATTATCCCGACCGGAAGCACGGATGCCAACCTGCCCGCCGCCCCACACTCCAAACCCTGCCTCGGGGTCAGACCCCAAAATTTGCTTAAGGGTCTGACCCCGAGGGGTGAGGCTAGAGGCGGCCAAGCAGCTCCCGGGCCTCGTCGCGCAGGGCCTCGTCGGAGGTCGCGCGAGCGGGGCGGGCCTGGCCTTCCAGGGCGCGGCGGGCGTGTTCGCGGGCCTCGTCGGTGCGTCCCTCGTCTTCCAGGAAGGCAGCATAGTAATAGTTGACGTCGATGCCGTCGGGGCGGATCTCCAGGGCGCGCTGGAACATGCGCTCGGCGGTGTCGCTGTTGCCGAAGCCGACCAGGCCGCCGGGCACGCGATCATAGAGGGCGCCGAGGGTCACATAGGCGGAGCCGTCGGCGCCCTCGGGGTCGAGCTCGACCGCCTTCTCCAGGGCATCACGAGCGCTGCGGGCGCTGGAGAGCGCGCCCAGGCCGCTGCGCTCCCGGGCC
>PUOM01000119.1 GCA_003552795.1 Halomonas sp.
GAACCGGCCAGCACCAACGGCGGCTGGGTGACCACGCTGCCCACCTCGCGCAGGCGCAGGTAGGGCTCGATTCCCTGGTTCACGGCCAGATCGGTCTGGGTGAGGATGCCCAGCGGCTCGCCGTTATCCCCCGTCACCAGCAGATGGCGGCGATGGGCGCTGCTCAGCGCCACCGCCGCCTCGCCCGTCGGGGTGGCTCGGGGCAGGCTCATGACCGGCTGGCTCATCACCTCGGTGATGGGCCGCTGCAGGGCGTCCAGGTCGGAAAAATCCACCGCCAGGGCGTCGCGTTCGGTCCAGATGCCGACCGGGGCGCCCTCCTCCACGACCAGGATGGAGCTGCAGCCGCGGGCGGCCATGCGCGCCGCCGCTTCGCTGAGCGAGATCGTCGGCTCGCAGGTCAGCAGCGCCGTCTGCATGATGCGCTCGATGGGCAGGTCCTGGCTCATGGGTCGCGGGGCTCGCTTGAACGGAGGGTGGTCAGAAAACATCACAGGCAAAACATCGCAGTATAGCGCCCGGCGCGACCCGGATCATTGACGTCGATCAGCCCCGACTCGCCTGCAGGGAGAGCGCCCGCCATTCGTGGCGAGCGGACCAGCCCCGCAGCCACTCGGCCAGCGCCTCGGCCGGCATCGGCCGGGCGATGCCGTAGCCCTGGGCCAGGGAGCACCCCAGGCGCAACAGGGCGCGGGCATGGGCCAGGGTCTCGACCCCTTCGGCGAGCATGGGCCGCTTGAAGCGGTTGGCCATGAAGATCACGCTCTCGACGATGGCCAGGTCGTCGGGGTCGCTGAGCATGTCGCGCACGAAGCTCTGGTCGATCTTGATCAGATCCACCGGCAGCTGGCGCAGGTGGGTCAGCGAGGAGAAGCCGGTGCCGAAGTCATCGATGGCGAAATCGATGCCCATGGCCTGACAGCGGCGCATGGCGGCCAGCGCCTGCTGGACGTCATGGATGGCGGTGCTCTCCAGGATCTCCAGCTTGAGCAGGCCCGGCGAGACTCCGGGGTAGCGCGCCAGCAGCGCTTCCAGCCCGGCAACGAAGGTGTCGCTGAGCAGGTGGGCGGGACTGATGTTGACGTGGACGGGGAGCACGATGCCCTCCTCCTGCCAGGCGATGATCTGGCGCAGCGCGGCCTCGAGCACCCATTCGCCGAGCCCCTGCTCCAGGTAGGAGCCGGCGACCACCGGAAGAAACGCCCCCGGGGCGAGCAGCCCCTCGTCGGGATGCTGCCAGCGGATCAACGCCTCGACGCCCACCACGCTGCCATCGAAAAGATCGACCTGCGGTTGGAAGTGGAGCCGCAGCTCGCCCTGGGCGAGCCCGGCCGCCAGCCGGTGACGCCTCTCCTGGCGCACCTGCAGTTCGCGATCCTGGCCGGGGTCGAAGCGATGGAAGGTATTGCGGCCGCGCTGCTTGGCTCGATACATGGCCTGGGTGGCGTGGCGCAGCAGCACATCGCCTTCGCCGGGGTCCTCGGGAAAGCAGGTAACGCCGAGGCTCGCCGTCAGGCGCACGCTGTGGCCCTGAAGGAGCAGGGGCTGCTCGATGGCGTCCAGCAGCCGCGGATAGAGGGCGTCATCCTCGACGCCGTGGATCAGCAGCACGAATTCGTCGCCCCCCAGCCGGGCGACCACGTCATCGCCCCCCAGCAGGTGGGTGATGCGCTGGGCAAAGGTCGCCAGCAGCAGGTCGCCGACCTCGCGGCCGAGATGGTCGTTGTGGTGCTTGAAGTGGTCGATATCCAGGGCACACACGGCCAGCCGGCCATCGTGACGCCGAGCATGCAGCATCGACTCTTCGATCAGCTGGGTCAGCAGCTGCTGGTTGGGCAGCCCCGTCAGGTTGTCGAAGTAGACCTCGCGGGCCGACCCCGGCGCCGCCCTGGAGGCCGCGAGGCAGGTCAGATCCGTCAGCACCAGCACCTGATAGGGGTCGCGGTGCGCCTCATGCACACGGCGCGCGGAGAGCAGGCCGGGACGCTCCTGGCCCCGGGCATCGCGCCAGCGCACCTCGGCCCGGGCACGGCCGTGACGCTCGAGCCCCGCCAGCAACTCCGCCCCGTCGACAAGCCAGCCCACTTCGAGCCCGGCCGCTTCCAGGGTGGCGCCCATCAGGTCATCCAGGGGCTGGCCGGTGAGTTCCACGAAGCGCGGGTTGGCCGCCACGATAAGGTGGCGGTGGTCGGTGACCAGAATCGCCTCGTCGGCATGGTAAAAGCCGCTTGCCGCAAAGCGGTCAGGCAACACCCGGGCGCCGGCAGGAGAGAGTGCGTTTCCCACAGCACATCCTCCCCCGGCGCCGGCTTTCCGGCGACCACCACGCTGTCGCGGCCGCTGCGCTTGGCGCGATAGAGCGCGCTGTCGGCGCGGCCGAGCAGCGCATCGGATCGCTCGCCGGGCCGCCAGCCGCTGATGCCGATGCTGACGGTGATCGCCAGCCCCTGCAGCGGGCGCTCGGCCACCCGGGCCCGCAGGCGCTCGGCGAACACCTCCGCTCCCGCGAGGGGCGTGTCCGGCAGCAGGACGGCAAACTCCTCACCGCCCCAGCGGGCCAGCAGGTCGCTGCTGCGCAGGCTGTTCCCCAGCCGCCGG
This sequence comes from Halomonas sp., assembly GCA_003552795.1. Classification (GTDB taxonomy): domain Bacteria; phylum Pseudomonadota; class Gammaproteobacteria; order Pseudomonadales; family Halomonadaceae; genus Halomonas. The sequence goes on from PUOM01000119.1 coordinate 2,599, forward strand.
GCCATGCTCTGGAGCACGCGGTCGCCGAGGTCGTGACCATGGCGGTCGTTGACCGCCTTGAAGTGGTCGATGTCGAGCAGCAGCAGGGCCAGGGGCTGGCCCGCCTGCTCCGCCTGCAGCATCGCCTGGCGCAGCGCGGCATCGAAGGCGCGGCGGTTGTAGGCGCCGGTGAGATGATCCCGCGAGGCCTGACGCTCCAGCTCCTGCTCGATGCGCTTGCGCTCGCTGATGTTGTGGAACACCGCCACATAGTGGCGCACGCTCCCCTGGTCGTCGTGCACCGCGGTGATCGACTGCCAGACCGGGTAGATCTCGCCGTGGCAGTTGCGATTCCAGATCTCGCCCTGCCAGTGGCCCCTTTCGTGCAGCGACGCCCACAGGCGCCGGTAGAAGGCGGCGTCGTGGCGCCC
>PUOM01000106.1 GCA_003552795.1 Halomonas sp.
GGCCGAGCGTCTTGTCCGTGGCGTCGACGACATACCAGTCGCGCTGGACGGACTGCGGCTTCGCAGTGAACGTCTTCATGGAGCTATCACCAGTTCAAGTGTATTGGGTTCTCAGCCGGCTCTTGCGGCGTGAAACCATCCCTATTCTTCTTGGTTGTCTTCCACCGAGCGGTGGCTGACAACGAGGTAGAGCGCGCGAATTCTACATGAAAGGCTGCCACCGGCGCAATGCCGGAGCGGATCAGGGCTTGTGGGGCAGCGCCAGATAGTCGCGGGACTGCATCTCCTGCAGCCGCGACAGGGTACGCTGGAACTCGAACTCGAGCCGGCCATCGGCATACAGCCGCTCGGCGGGGGCTTCCGCGGACATCAGCAGCTTGACGCCGCGATCGTAGAACTCGTCGACCATGTTGATGAAGCGCCGCGCCTGATCATCCGTCGCCCCGCTCATGCGCGTGACATTCGAGACCAGCACGGTATGAAATTCCCTGGCCAGCTCGATGTAGTCGTTCTGGCTGCGCGGGCCGTCGCAGAGCTCCCGGAACTCGAACCAGACCACGTCGTCGTGCAGTCGCCGGGCATGCAGCACGCGATGATTGATCTCGATGGGGGCCGACGCCTCGCCCTCGTGGCCGGCAATCTCCCGAAAGCTGCGCGCCAGCTCGCTCTCGGCGGCGTCATCCAGCGGCGCATGGAAGATCTCGGCGCGCTCCAGGGCGCGCAGACGGTAATCAATGCCTGAATCGACGTTGACCACCTCGCAGTGACGCTTGAGCAGTTCGATGGCCGGCAGGAAACGCGCCCGCTGCAGGCCATCCTTGTAGAGATCGTCGGGCACGATGTTGGACGTAGCAACCAGCACCACCCCGTGCTCGAAGAGCGCCTCGAGCAGGTTGGCCAGGATCATGGCATCGGTGATGTCCTTGACGAAGAACTCGTCGAAGCAGATCACCCTTGCCTCGCCGGCAAACTTGGCGGCAATCAGCGCCAGAGGGTTCTTCTCGCCCTTGTAGTGGGTCAACTCGGTGTGCACCCGCTGCATGAAGCGGTGAAAGTGGGTGCGCATCTTCTCCGGAAAGGGCAGCGACTCGTAGAAGGCGTCCACCAGATAGGTCTTGCCGCGCCCCACTCCCCCCCAGAAATAGAGCCCCGCGACCTCGGGCAGCACCGGCTCGGAAACCGACGCCTGGCGATCTCGCCTGCCGAACAGGCCGGCCATCCGCGAGGCGATCTTGCCCCGGGGCGGCACGGCGCGCGGACGCGCGCGGGGCGCGGCCATCAGGTCGTCGTAGAGCCGCTGCAGACGAGCGACCGCCTGCTCCTGGGCAGGATCGTACTGGAAGTCATCACGCTTCAGGTCGGCGCGGTAGCGCTCGGTGGGCGACAGGCGAGCGTCTCGGGACTCGGATGGGGTCGGCGTGGCACTCATGCGGGTAACGGACCGTCTCGGCTGGGAATGGTTGCACATTATACGCATAGAAGCGCTACCACGCACCGCCAGGAACACAAGCGAGCGGGCGCGTTGACCCGCCGCCGCGGCTCGGCCCTATAATGGGCGCCATGAACGGGCCCGCAGCGAGTCGGGCCGACCCAACGCCCCAGGGAGAGAGACGTGGACGCAAGCAAGATCAACTGGATTCTGGCCATCGCCTGCCTGCTCGCCGGCATCGGGCTGGGCGCGCTGGGCTACCATCTGCTCAACGCCAGCGCCGCCAGCCTGCAGAAGCTGCGCCAGCGTCTGGCCGAGCGTGACCGGGAACTGGCGGCCCTGCGCGAGGGCATGAACGACCACCTGGACGAGGTCTCCCGCCTGGTGGCCACCCTGCAGCGCGACGGCGAGGCCCTGGCCGAGCGCCTGGCGCAGGACGCCAGCCGCCTGGGCGGCAAGGGGAACGCCCCTGCCGGACTGGAGGCCACCCCTCCCCCCGCGACGCCGGACAGCGAGGAGCCGGCGATGCCCCGGGACTACGCCGACGGCAGCGGCGGGACGCTATCCGAGGATTTCGGCCTCAAGGACAACGACGACGCCAAGGCACCCCAGCCGCCCCGCTACTGAAGCCGCCGCGGGACGCTCTCCGAGCTTTCGACAAGATCGCGGCCTCAAGGACGACGAGGACGCCAAGGCACCCCAGCCGCCCCGCTACTGATCTCCTCCCCCACCGCCCCGGCCTCAGGCCGGGTTGTCGATATCCACGAAGCGATGCTCGATATCGAACCGCCCGGCCAGCCACTCGCCCAGCGCCTGGACCCCGTAGCGCTCGGTGGCGTGGTGTCCCGCCGCCAGGTAGTGGATGCCCAGCTCCCGAGCCAGGTGGGTGGTGCGCTCGGAGATCTCCCCGGATATGAAGGCATCGGCGCCAGCCTCCCAGGCCGCGCTGATCATGTCCTGAGCGCCGCCGGTACACCAGGCCACCCGACGGATCTCGCCCTTGCCGGGAGCCTCCACCAGCAGAGGCTCCCGTGACAGCCGCTCGCCGACACGTTCGGCCAGCTGCGCCGGCGTCAGCTCCTCGGACGGCGCCCCCAGCCACAGCAGCCCCTGACCGAGCTCGCCGTCGGCACAGCCTTCCACCGTCAGGCCCAGGCGCCGCCCCAGCTCGGCGTTGTTGCCCAGGGTCGCGTGGGCGTCCAGCGGCAGGTGGTAGGCCAGCAGGCTGATATCGTGGGTCAGCAGCGTCTGGATCCGCCGGCGCTTCATGCCGGTGATGGCCACCGGCTCGTTCTTCCAGAAGTAGCCGTGATGTACCAGCACCAGATCCGCCTCCCAGGCCACCGCCTCGTCGAGCAGCGCCTGACAGGCGGTCACGCCGCTCAGCACCCGGCGCACCCGGTCGCGCCCCTCCACCTGCAGGCCGTTGAGCGTGTAGTCCCTGAAGTCTGCCGCCGACAGCTCCCGGTCACAGGCGGCGACCAGCACATCGCGATTCGTCATGGGGTCCTCCATACGTCCACTGGGTGACAATGTTACCATTACCCCATTGTACCGGCGGGACCTCGCAC
>PUOM01000057.1 GCA_003552795.1 Halomonas sp.
CAGCAGCGGCAGCAGGAAAGCCGTCAGCAGACCGGCAAGCCCCATGGCCAGCCCCGAGAAAGCCCCGGCCACCGCGCCGATGCGGGCGAAGGCCCGAGCGGTGCCGAAGCCGTGCGCAGCCAGGCCCAGCGCAAAGCCCTGTACCGCCGGATCCTTGACCCTCAGCAAGCGGAACACCCAGGGCGCCAGCGCGCAGCCGATGGAGCCGGTCAGCAGCACCAGGCCCGCGGCCAGCGACGGGATCCCGCCGATCTGCTCGGCGATACCCATGGCGATGGGCGACGTCACCGAGCGAGGCGCCAGGGAGAGCATTGTCTCGGGGTTCGCCCCCAGCACCATGGCCAGTCCCAGGGTGGAGGCCACCGCCGTCACGATCCCCGCCAGACAGGCCACCAGCAGCGGCCCCAGCAGACGACGCACGCGCTCGCGATGGTCATAGAGCGGGATTGCCAGGGCCACGGTGGCCGGCCCCAGCAGGAAGTGAATGAACTGGGCGCCCTCGAAGTAGGTGGCATAGTCCATGTCCACCAGCATCAAGAGCGAGATCAGCAGAGCGATGGAGAGCGTGACCGGATGGAGCAGCGGCGTGCCGCCCAGCGCCCGGTTGATCCTTACCGCCAGGGCAAACACCAGCAGGGTCGCCAGCAGCGACAGCAGCGGGCTGCCGGAAAGGTAGACCCACAGCTGGTCCAGGTCGGCGACATTCATGAGCGACTGCCCCGCCGCCGATTCATCCGGTCCAGCAGCCAGGCGGTGACGCCCAGCGTGACCGCCGTGGAGAGCACCAGGGTGATCAGGATCGGCCACAGGTCCTGGCCGATCAGGCGAAAATGGACCATCAGCCCCACTCCCGCCGGCACGAAGAGCAGCGTCAGGTAGCGCAGCAGGCCCTCACCGGTCATGCGCAGGCTGTCCGGCACCCTGCCGCGCACCATCAGCCCCAGCAGCAGGATCACCATGCCTAACACCGGCCCCGGCACCGGCAGCATCAGCCCGCGCGCCAGCAGCTCGCCCAGAAACTGGCAGATCAGCAGCACACTCATTCCCATGATCAACGGCATCTTCGTACTTCCCTCAGTGAGGCTTGTGGGCCTCGTCTCCGGAGACCGGCACCGGCTCCACGCCGGCGTCATCCAGGTCGGCCCAGGGCTCGCGAGGCGCCTCGGCACGCTCACCGGTACGCGCCGCATAGCGCTCGCGATGCAGCGCCTTGAGCAGCCCGGCGATCATCAGCATGATCACTACCGAGAACGGCAGCGCCGCCATGATCACCGCCGCCTGGAGCGTCTCGAGCCCCCCCGCCATCAGCAGCACGGCGGTCAGCAGGCCCAGCACCGCTCCCCAGAGAATCCGGTGGAAGGTCGGCGGCTCCGGGTCACCGCCCGAGAGTATGGTATTGATCACCAGGGTCCCGGCGTTGGCCGAGGTGATCAGATAGGTGGCGATCAGCACCACCAGCGCCAGGGAGACAGCCTTTCCGGCCGCCCCAAGCTCCATCGCCTCGATGGTGGCGAACAGTGCCGTGGCCACATCATTTTCCACGGCGGCGACGATCCCCCCGACACCGAACAGCTCATGGTAGAGCGCCGTGCCGCCAAACAGCCCGATCCACACCACGGTGATCACCGTGGGCACCAGCAGCACGCCCATCACGAACTCGCGGAAGGTGCGACCCCGAGAAACCCGGGCGATGAACATGCCCACGAAGGGCGACCAGGCCAGCCACCAGCCCCAGAAGAAGACCGTCCACTCCGACTGCCAGCCGTCATCTCGGGTGGCATTGGTATGGAAGGTCATGCTCATCAGATTCTGAATATAGTCACCGGCGGACTCCACCGTGATGGCGATCAGGTACTGGGTCGGTCCGAACAGCAGCAGGAATACCACCACCGCGATGCTCAGCCAGAAGTTCGCCTCGGAGAGCAGGCGAACACCCTTCTTGACGCCGGATACCACCGACACCGTGGCAATGGTCATGATCACTGCCGTCACGGTCAGCTGCAGCCACACCGAGCTCTCCAGCCCGAACAGCGCCCCCAGTCCGGCGTTCATCTGCTGGACGCCAAGCCCCAGTGTGGTGGCAATGCCGAACACGGTGCCGAATACCGCGAGCACATCCACGGCATCGCCCAGGCCGCCCTCCACTCGCTTGCCGAGCAGCGGCTGCAGCGCCGAGCGGATGGTCAGCGGCATCTTCCAGCGATAGCAGAAGTAGGCCAGTACCAGCGCCACAAAGGAGAAGATCGCCCAGCCGTTCAACCCCCAATGAAAGTAGGTCAGCCGCATGGCGACCCGTGCCGCATCCGGGGTCATGCCCTCGGCAACAAAAGGGTTGCCCTGAAACTGCATGATCGGCTGCGCCACCGCCCAGAACAGGATGCCCACCCCGGTCCCCGCGGCGAACAGCATCGACACCCAGGAGAAGAAGGTGAACTCCGGCTGCTCGAAGTCGCCGCCCAGGCGCACGTTCTTGTAGCGCCCCACGCCCAGCCAGATCATGAACAGCAGCAGGAAGGCCACCAGCAGCACGTAGTACCACTCCAGGAAGGGGTCCAGCACCACGCGGACGGCGGCCAGCCCCGTGGCCAGACGCTCGGTGAAGAAGGCGCCGTAGATCAACGCCACTAGCACCACTAGCATCGTGACCAGGGTAACGCGTGGATTCATTCCCTTCAGCAGCCCGCGCTGCGCCTGTCCGTACATGTTCGCTCCGAGTCGAATTCAGGGAGTGAGCAAGCCCCGCCGCCCACAAACCCCTTCATGATAGAGCATCGCCGGCACACACCCCAGCGGCCGACACGCCAAGCGACTGAAACGAAAGTGCAAAAGGGGCTTTTCATTTGCCCCCGAACGCGCTAGTATACGCCTCGTTCTCGGGGGACAGGCCAGACGGCCAGGAAACCGAAAACAGAGTCGGAGCGTGGCGCAGCTTGGTAGCGCGTTGCAATGGGGTTGCAAAGGTCGCAGGTTCGAATCCTGTCGCTCCGACCA
>PUOM01000109.1 GCA_003552795.1 Halomonas sp.
CCGAGACGCGCCCAGCGCTGGTGGATGTCGAGAAAGGCCTCGACCTCGAGCATGGTGCGGATGCGCCGGTCCCGGGCGCTGCGGTGGCGGGTGCGCAGCAGCCAGCCGTAGACCTCCTGGCGCACCTCGCGGCTCGCCGCCTCGGCGTCGGCATAGCTGGCCTCGGGCTGGTCCTGGAGGAAGCCCACCAGCCACAGCTCCAGGGGATGCACGCCGGCGATATGGCTCTGGTCGGAGAGGGTGAGGGCGCTGGGGTCGCTGCGTTCGAACAGCGCACTGGGCTGGAAGCCGGCGTCGCGACCGCCCAGCCGCTCGGCGACGAAGGCGGTGAAACCGATGGGGTCCGCCTCCGGGTAGAGGTAGCGGTAGACCGCCGCCAGTCGTCGCGCGCCGGGGCGCAGGCCGCCCAGGAAGGCCTCCAGGCGCTGCTCCGGCGGCAGCGCCTGGTACTTGCGCCAGAAACGCTGCAGGAACACCCGGCCCTCGCGGTCGGCGAAGCTCGCCAGGTAGTCCAGTCGGCGAGGGTCGGCGTCGTTCTCCAGCAGCTGTCGGCGGTTCTCGTTGCGATGAACGCTGTAGTTCACCAGATCGCGCATCAGGCGGATGAAGGGCAGGTTGAGGGATTCGCGCATCGCCTCCTCCAGGGTGGGGGTGCGCCCGTTGTCCTCGCGGCGAAAGTTGCTGAAGGTGTGGCGCCCGCCGCCGGTGAAGAAGGCCTCGTGGGGGCTGGCCGAGTAGCGGCGCTGCATGGCCTCGGCCAGCAGCGCCTCGAGGGGCAGGGTCGGGCTGGCGATCAGCCGTTCGATCACCCAGCGGCTGAGATGATCCTGGCGGTCCACCTCGAGAGCGCGCAGCGTCCCGGTCGGCAGGCCCGCGTGGCGCTCGTGCAGCTCGGCAATCACCTCCAGATAGGTCGCCAGTACCCGCAGCTTGGCGGTGGAGCCAAGCTCCAGCTTGCTGCCCTCGTTGATATCGAAGGGCTGACCGCTGTTGTCGGTCTGCACCCGCACCCGGAAACCCTCCTCGCTGCGCTCGAAGAGGGTGAAGCTGTAGCTCACTTCCGCGGTGGTCTCAGCGGCGAGCAGGCGCTCGCCGAGCAGGCCGATCTCGTCGGCAAAGGCCGGATCGGCAAGCCGGTAGAGATACTCGGTGACCTCGCTCTGGAGGTCGGGATGCAGGGTGGTGCGCGCGCTGAGGTCCAGGCGGTCCAGCTCGTGGAGCGAGACGCCGAGCAGCCCCGCCAGGCGGGTGCGAGCCACCTGCAGCCCCTTGTCCCGGGGAACACGGTGGGCCACCGGGTCCGCGCGGAAGTCCCGGAAGACCAGGCGCTGGTCCTGGGCCGCCTCGCTCAGCTCGGCGGGCAGCAGGCCTTCGCTGGCGAGCCGTCGCAGATGGCTGTCGGTCAGGCGCTCCAGGGCCTCGCGGCCGCCGCGCAGATACCAGGAGGGACGCCGCTGGGCGATCATCAGCGCGAGTACCTGGCGTACCGCCAGGCCCCGGCGCTCCAAGGCGTCGGGGCCGCTGAAGTCCGGTACCAGCAGCCGGCTGATCTCGTCAGGATCGGCGCCGAACCACACCCAGAGGCCATCGGCCAGGCCGTGCACCTCGCCGTGGCCGGGGGCGGCGGCCAGGGGCACGCTGTTCAGGTAGTCCAGGGCGATATCCTGGCGCGCGGAGAGGGTCTCGGGGCCGTGGCGGTAGCCGCGTACGCTGGCCGAGACCATCTGACGCAGCTTCTCCATTGGGGTATCGGTGCGGCCCCCGGGGGAGTGGCGGTACTTCTCGATCTGGGTAGCGAGAGTGCTGCCGCCGGCCGACTGATCCGAGACCTCCAGGGCGCGGCTGGCCTGGGAGAGGGCGGCCCGAGCGAAGCGTGGCCAGTCCACCGCGGGGTTGGCGTGGGGGGCGCTGGCATCGAGCAGCTGACGGTTCTCGATGAACAGCAGCATCTCCAGCATCAGCGGCGGTATCGACGCGAAGTGGGGGAAGTGGCGTCCCGGGTGGCGATAGACGTAGAGGTCCTCGCCGGTACAGCTCTCCAGGGTCAGGCCGGCGCGCGTCTTCTCGCCGTAGGGGGGGAAGAAGCCGTGGTTGACGTAGTCCATCAGCGCCGGCGAGAAGCGAGCCTGACGCTCTATCAGGAAGTCGCGCTCCATCAGCCGCTCCTGGAACAGCGGCAGCCGCGTGTAGCCGAGCCGCTCGTCGAAGGGGCCATGAGTGGGTGCGATCAGTCGTTCGCTGCGCCCCGGGGCGAGCGTCCAGGTCAGGGTGGCGGCGTAGCGGGAGAGCTCCTGGGACTGGAAGCGGGAACTGCGCGCCTCGGCCACCAGCAGGGTGGCCAGCACGCTTGCCACCAGGGCGCCGGCCAGCAGCAGCCACAGGCCGACATGTCGCCGCCTGGGCGGCGATTCCGCCGACAGCCCCGCGCCGGGCGGCCGCGGCCAGCCGGGGTCGAGGAGCGTCTCCGCGCCGGCCGTCGGCTTGCCGAACGATAGGGAATCCTGCCTGCCCATGCGCCATCCCCCTCTGGCCTTGCCAACATGAAGGCCTCTTGTATGAGCGTAGAACGGTTTTGACGCAGGGGAAGGCGGGAATTGGCTATTGCGGTACCGCTTGTCGATAGACGCCGAAATGCACCAGGCCGCGATCCTGGAGGTGCAGGGCCTGCAGGCGGCTCATCACCCCCTGAGCACAGTAGAGCAGGTAGCGTCGATTGGCGGGCAGCGCCTCGGCACGCTGCTGCAGCTCGTAGAAGGGGATCTCCAGGCGGGGCACTTCGGGCAGCGGCAGCGGGGCCTCCTGGCATTCGTCGGGAGGGCGGATATCGATCACGGTGACGTCCTCGGCGGCGGCGAGGGCGGTCGGGGAGTCCAGGGTGAAGGGCTCCCCCGGTGCCCGGGTCGGCTCCTCGTTCAGGGCATCGCTGCGGGTCAGCGTCGCGGCCTCGATGGCGGCCTCCACCACCCCCATGTC
>PUOM01000086.1 GCA_003552795.1 Halomonas sp.
CAGCAGACGCCCGAGGTGAAAGCCGAGACGCCCAAGGCCGAGCCGCAGCAGACGCCCGCCGAGGCCAAGCCCGCGCAGAAGCCGGATGCGCCGCAGCCGGCCGCGCAGACGCCCGAGATGAAAGCCGACGCGCCCCAGGCCAAGCCGACGCCCGCCGAGGCCAAGCCGAAGGCAGACGCGCCGCAGCCGGCCGCGAAGACGCCCGAGGTGAAAGCCGACGCGCCCCAGGCCAAGCCGCAGCCGACGTCCGCCGAGGCCAAGCCGAAGCCCGATGCGCCACAGCCGGCCGCGCAGACGCCCGAGGTGCAAGCCGACGCGCCCAAGGCCGAGCCGCAGCAGACGCCCGAGGTGAAGGCCGACGCGCCCAAGGCCAAGCCGCAGCAGACGCCCGAGGTGAAAGCCGAGACGCCCAAGGCCGAGCCGCAGCAGCCCACCCAGGCCAAGACCGACGACAAACCGGAAGCGGGTGAGGCCCAGGAAACGCCGGCGGAGCGCCGCGCCAGGCGCCGCCGCCGGCGCGCTCACAACGATCCGCGGGAGATCCGTCGTCGCGAGCTGGAAGCCAAGACGCAGGAGAGCCCTCAGCGCCAGGGGAAATAGCGCCGAACCAAAGCGGGGCCGCGGCCCCGCTCTCCCTCTCCCGCAACGACAGCGCCCGCAGCCATGGCTGCGGGCGCTGTCGTTGCGAGTCGGGCGTTTCGGGCCAGACCACGGCTTCTCGCTAGCCGGCCAAGCGCGGCTCCCGCTCCAGCAAGACGCCAAAGCGCTCGCGCACCGAGCCGGCTACCCGCTCGGCGAACGCGAGCAGTTCATCCGCACTGCCACCGCCGAAATGCACCAGCACCAGCGCCTGACGCTCGTGCACCCCGAAGTGTCCCTCGCGGCAGCCCTTGAGACCGCACTGGTCGATCAGCCAGCCGGCGGCCAGCTTGACCCGCCCGTCGGGCTGAGCAAAGTGCGGCATCCCGGGGTGCGCGGACAGCAGCGCCTCCGCCCGGGCGGCCTCCACCACGGGGTTCTTGAAGAAGCTGCCGGCGTTGCCCAGCACCGCCGGATCGGGCAGCTTCTCGCGGCGAATGGCGCACACCGCCTCCGCCACTTCCAGCGCACTGGGCGATGTACCGACTCGAGCCGCCAGGTCGCCGTAGCCCAGCTGCGGCCGAGGGGTGCGCGAGAGCCTCAGTATCAGCCGGGTGATCACCACCTTGCCGTCAAGCGCCCCCTTGAAGATGCTGTCGCGATAGCCGAAGGCGCACTCTCGAGGCGTCATCCAGCGCTCCCCCCCGTCCGCCAGGGAGACCACCTGCAGCGCCTCCAGCACCTCAGCGAGCTCCACCCCGTAGGCACCGATGTTCTGGATCGGCGCCGCCCCGCAGTGGCCCGGAATCAGCGCCAGGTTCTCGATGCCCCAGAGGCCGCGGGCGGCCAGGGCCATCACCAGCTCATGCCAGCCCACGCCCGCCTCGGCGTGAATCCTCACGGTGTCGCCCTGGCCCTCCTCGAGCCACCAGCGCGTCATGGCGGGCCGAACCACCAGGCCGGGCAGATGCTCGGGCAGGATCAGATTGCTGCCGCCCCCCAGCAGGGTCAGCGCCTCTCCCTGCCCTCGCCCCCCGGCCAGGGCGGCCTGGAGATCGGCCAGGCTCTCGGGGGCGCAGAAGCGCTCCGCCATGCAGGGCAGGCCCAGGGTATTGGCCGAGGTGAGATCGGCCGGCGTCAAGAACGCCCCTCCAGGCGACTCTCGATCTCCGCCAGCAGCCCCCGGGCGCCCTGCTCCACCAGATCGAACACCTCCTCGAAGCCCGCCTCGCCGCCGTAGTAGGGATCCGGCACGGCGCGGTCGGGCCAGCCGGCAAAGGCCAGGAAGAGTCCCAGATGGGCATCGTGTTCGACGGGCGCCCGGGCCCGGATGGCCGCCAGGTTGTCGTGGTCCATGGCCAGCAGGTAGTCGAAGCGCCGGAAGTCCTCATCGCGCAGCTGGCGGGCGCGCAGCGTCGAGAGGTCGATGCCGCGGCGGGCGGCGGCCTCCCGGGTGCGCGGATCCGGCGCCTTGCCGACGTGCCAGTCACCGACGCCGCAGGAATCCACCTCGACCCGACGGGCCAGACCGCGCTCATCGAGCAGGCGTCGGAACACCCCCTCCGCGGTGGGTGAGCGGCAGATATTGCCCAGGCAGACGAACAGCACTCGCATCAGTCAACTCCCGTATCGGTCGCGATATCGAACAGCGCCCTCACCCGGGCCAGGTCCTCGGCGGTATCGACCCCGGCAGGGTGAGGCTCCCGGGCCAGGGCCACCTGGATGGCGTGACCATGGTGGAGGGCGCGCAGCTGTTCGAGATGCTCGAGCCGCTCCAGGGACGAAGGCGTCCAGTCACGATACTCGGCCAGGAAGCCGGCGCGATAGGCATAGAGGCCGATATGGCGCAGCCAGGCGTCGGTCTCGAGCAGCTCGGGCGGCGCGGCGAAGGCGTCGCGATCCCAGGGGATGGGCGCCCGGGAGAAGTAGAGCGCACGCCCGGAGAGTGCCCGCACTACCTTCACCACGTTGGGATTGAAAAGACTCTCCACGTCGCTTATCGATTCGGCCAGGGTGGCGATGGAGGCCTCCGGGTCGTCGAACAGGCGATCGGCCACCTGGTCGATCAGCGTCACCGGGATCAGCGGCTCATCGCCCTGCACGTTGACCAGCACGGCATCGTCGGCCAACTCCAGCTGCTCGGCCACCTCGGCCAGACGGTCGGTGCCGGAGGGGTGGTCGGCGCGGGTCATCAGCACCTCGGCGCCCTGCGCTGCCATGGCCTTTTCGATGCGAGCGTCGTCGGTGGCCACCACCACGCGAGCGGCGCGGCTCGCACAGGCTCGCCGCCACACATGAGCCACCATGGGCTGGCCGGCGATCTCGGCCAGGGGCTTGCCGGGAAGCCGCGAGGAGGAGAAACGCGCCGGGATGACGGCGATGAAGTCGCGCTCGGCCATCACGCCTCCCCCGTCTGTCCGGGCGAGTCGTGAAGCTTCTCGTCGACGCTGAGCTGACGCGCCTCCTCGGGCAGCATCACCGGGATGCCGTCGCGCACCGGATAGGCCAGACCGTCGAAGAGGCAGATCAGCTCCTGGGCCTCGCGGTCGTACTTGAGCTTGCCCTTGCACAGCGGGCAGACCAGCAGGGCCAGCAGTTCCTTGTCCATCGTGTTCACCTCACTCCTGATGGGGAGCCGGCGCACTGCCGACTCGTGAATTCGTTTCGGGGCCGGGCGCCAGCCGCTCATCGAGCCAGGCGGCAAAATCGGGACCGGGAGAGGCCTCCACCTCCAGCACCCAGCTGTCGGCGGGGGCCAGGCCGCGGCACTTCACGGCGTCCTTGGCGGTCATCACCAGCGGCCGGCCATCGTCGAAGGCGAGCTCCTCGGCGCGATAGGCGTGATGGTCGCCGAAGGGGTGCGGCATCGCCGCCACGCCGAGTGCCTCGAGGGTCTCGAAGAAGCGCGCCGGCCGGCCGATCCCGGCCACCGCGTGCACCGGGGCGGCGAACGGCAGTGGCGCCAGCGGCCGTCGCTCACCGTCGTCGAGGCGGCGCCAGGCCGTTGGCACCAGGCGCATGCGGAAGGCCCCGGCGGGCGGGGCAAAGCGGGGCTCGCCGTTGACCACCACGGCATCGACACGGGCCAGGCGTTCGAGGGGCTCGCGCAGGGGGCCGGCCGGCAGGCAGCGGCCGTTGCCGAAGCCCCGCGCCCCGTCCACCACCACCAGCTCCAGATCCCGAGCCAGCGCCAGATGCTGCAGGCCATCGTCGCTGATCAGGATATCGCAACCCTCCGCCAGCAGCTGCCGAGCACCGCGGGGCCGGTCCGGATCCACCATCACCGGCACACCGGTCTGATCCGCCAGCATGCGTGGCTCGTCGCCGCACCGGGCCGCCGACGTCCGATCGTCCACCCGCAGCGGATAGGCATGCCCCCTGCCCCCATAGCCCCGGGAGAGAATGCCCGGGCGCCACCCCCGCGCGCAGAGATGGCGCACCAGCCAGGCCACCAGCGGCGACTTGCCGGTGCCGCCCAGGGTCAGGTTGCCGACCACGATCACCGGCACGGGAGCCCGCCAAACCTCGCGCCGCCCCGCGGCGAAGGCGGCGGCGCGGCGCGCGACCGCGGCGCGATAGAGCCTCTCCAGGGGGCGCAGCGCCACCAGCCAGCGCGCCCCGTCGTAGGCCGCCGCCAGCCAGCGCTCTCCCAGGGCACTCATGCCGGATCGGCCTCCTTGAACTGCAGGCGGTGCAGTGCCGCATAGGCGCCGTCCCGGGCCAGCAGCTCGGCGTGACTGCCCTGCTCGACGACCTCGCCCTGCTCCATGACCAGGATGCGATCGGCGCGTTCGATGGTGGAGAGGCGATGGGCGATCACCAGGGTGGTGCGCCCCTTGCAGACCTCTTCCAGAGCCGCCTGGATATGGCGCTCGGACTCGGTGTCCAGGGCCGAGGTGGCCTCGTCGAGGATCAGCAGCGGCGCGTCCTTGAAGATGGCCCGGGCAATGGCCAGGCGCTGGCGCTGGCCGCCGGAGAGCATGACGCCGTTGTCGCCCACCACGGTGGCGTAGCCGCCGGGCAGGCGCTCGATGAATTCGTGGGCGTGGGCGGCGCGGGCGGCGGCCTCGATGGCCGCCGGGTCGGCGTCGGGCACGCCGTAGGCGATGTTGTCGGCGATGCTGGCGTTGAACAGGGTCACCTGCTGGGAGACCAGGGCGATCTGGCGGCGCAGCGGCGCCAGTCGATAGTCGTCCAGGGGAAGATCGTCGATCAGCACTCGCCCCTCGCTGGGCCGGTAGAAACGCGGCAGCAGCCCCACCAGGGTCGACTTGCCGCTGCCCGAACGGCCGACGATGGCGATCATCTCCCCCGGCGCCACCTCGAGATCGATCCCCTTGAGCACCTCGGGCTGGTCCTCGGCGTAGCGAAAGCGCACCCCCTCGAAGCTGACCTTGCCGGCCAGGCGTCCCGGAGCATGATCGCCATCGTCGCGCTCGGCGGGCACCTCCAGCAGGCCGAACAGCTCGGCGGCGGCGGCCAACCCCTTCTGGATCTCGCTGTTGATCTCGGTGAGCTGGCGCACCGGCTTGGCCATCAGCGAGGCGGCGGTGATAAAGGCCACGAACTCGCCGGGTGTCATGTCGGCCATCAGCGCCGGCGACATGGCCAGCCACACCAGCACCGCCAGCGCCAGCGCCACCAGCAGCTGGATGACCGGCGTGCTGATCGCCTTGGTCAGCGCCTCTTTCATGCTCTGCTGGCGGTTGTATTCGCTGGCGGCGGCGAAGCGCGCCTTCTCGAAGGTCTCGGCGCCGTGGGTGCGCACCACTCGATAGCCGGAGAGAGCCTCGGAGGCCACGTGGGTCACGTCCCCCATGGAGGCCTGGATGCGTGATGAGATGCGCCGGAAGCGCTTGCTGGCGTAGCTGACCACGCCGCCGATCAGCGGAGTCACGGTCAGAAAGAGCAGGGTCAGCATCCAGTTGGTCCACATCAGGTAGCTGATCAGGCCAATGACGAAGAGTCCCTCGCGCAGCAGAATCGTCAGCGCCTTGGTGGCCGCCCCGGTGACCTGCTCCACGTGGTAGGTGACCCGGGAGATCAGATGGCCACTGGAGTGGCTGTCGAAGAAGCGCCCCGGCAGGTGCAACATGTGATTGAAGACGTTGCAGCGCAGGGCGTGGACCACGTTGCGCGCCACGTTGCTCATGAAGTAGGTGCCGAGGAAGGTACCCAGCCCCCGGGCGGCGAACATGCCCACCACGAACATCGGCAGGAAGAGCCGAAAGCTGGCGTCGGGATTCTGGATGCCGTCGATCAGCCGCTTCATCATCTCCGCCAGGGCGGTGCTGGAGGCCGCATAGATGGCGTAGCCGACGATGGCCAGGGCAAAGGAGCGCCAGTGGGGGCGCACATAGCTCAGCAGCCGCTTGTAGAGCGTCCAGCCCGAGTGTTGAGAAGTCCCGTCCTGATTCACGGCGTCTCCGCTGGTGTCGATGAAAGATCGCCGGCAGCGGCTTCCGAGGTGGCGATGCGCACCCGCTGAATGCCCTGCAGGCCTGCCTGGTCGAGCACGCGCACCACGTCGGCGTGGCTGGCGCGTCCGTCGGCCTCCACCACCAGGCCATGCTCGCGGGCCCGCTCGGACTCGGCGGCCAGGGCCGCGGGCAGTTCGGCCGGGGCCAGCTCGCGCTCGCTGAGCCGGTAGACGCCGGCCGCGGTGATCACCAGCGTGACCGGCGAGGCCTCGGCGGCAGCGCCGCCCGCGGTCTCGGGCAGCTCGAGCTCCAGCGCCTGGCGGGTCTCGAAGGTGGTGGAGACCATGAAGAAGATCAGCAGCAGGAACACCACGTCGATCAGCGGGGTGAGGTTCACCTCCACGGGATCTCGCCGGGGACGCGCGAAGCGCATCAGCGCTGCACCCGCGGGGAGAGGCGGCCATCGGCATCACCGGGCTGCTCGTGGCGCTCGGCCAGGGTCAGCTCGCCGGCATGATGGGCGAGAAATTCCACCACCTGGCTGGACTGCTCCTCCAGGCGCACGGTGATGTCCTCGACCCGGCGCAGGAAGTAGCGATGGAACATCAGCGCCGGGATCGCCACGGTCAGCCCCGCCGCGGTGGTCACCAGGGCCCGGGAGATGCCGCCGGCCAGGTCGACGGTACGGCTGGCGCCGTCGCCGGCGACGATCACCGAGAAGACCTCGATCATGCCCACCACGGTACCCAGCAGGCCGATCAGCGGCGCAATGGCGGCGATGGTACCCAGCGGGCTAAGGAATCGCTCCATCTCGTGGACCACCGCCGTCCCCGCCTCCTGGAGCCGCGCTCGCACCTGCTCGTGGCCCAGGCGGGCGTTGCGCAGCCCCGCCGCCAGCACCCCGCCCAGGGGCGAGTGGCTCTCCAGCCAGAAGAGATTGACCTGGCCGCGGGCCACCAGGGTGCACACCTCCTGACCGAGCCCCCGGGGGGCGATACGCGCGGCGCGCAGCGTCCATAGGCGTTCGATGATGATCACCGTGGCCAGCAGCGAACAGCCGAGCAGCGGCAGCATCAGCCAGCCCCCGGCGGCCAGGGCCTCCATCATGTCCATGCGCTTGCCCTCGAAGATCCCCTTGAGGCGTGACGCCTGTCTCAGGGCGATTCTAACGCAAGGCAGTCGGCTCCGACACCGCTGCGCCGCCAGGGCTGTTGCCGCGCACTGTCCACCAGCCGCCGCGTTTCGGCACCGAGGCGGAAGGTCAGCGCACCGTCCAGCGCCGTGCTCCACTGGCAGCTTTCCGCCGCGCGGAAGCGCCTCACCACCTCGTCATGGGGATGGCCGAAGGCATGGCGACGCCCGGCGCTGTAGACCACCTGGTGCGGGGTGAGCCACTGCACCAGCTGGGGCCCGGAGCTGGTGCGGCTGCCGTGGTGACCGGCCACCAGCAGGGTCACCGGCGCTTCGGCCTCGAGCAGGAAGGCCCGCTCCACCTGGCGCCCCGCGTCGCCGGTGATCAGCAGTCGCTGATCGCCGGCGCTCGCCTCCAGCACGCAGGAGCGGTCGTTGCTGCTGAGGGTCGCGGTGTCCTCCGGCGGCCACAGGAAACGGAAGCGCACGCCGCCACGCTCCCAGGCCTGGCCGCGCAGGCAGTGGGTGAAGGGCACGCCGATGCTCTCACCGGGCGGGGCCAGGAAGCGTCCCACCCGATGGCGTTCGGCCAGCACCGGCACCCCGCCGGCATGATCGATGTCGTCATGGCTGACGATTACCTCGTCGAAGCGCTGACCCGGCGGCCACAGGGTGCCAGCCGGGGTAAACCCCGAGCGAAAGCGCGGGCCGGTGTCATAGAGGGCCCGGTAACCGGCGGTGCGCAGCTCCACCAGCTGGCCCTGGCCCACGTCCAGCACGCGCACCTCCAGCTGGCCGTGGGGAATCTCCGCAGGCGTCAGGCTCAGCGCTACCGCAGCCAGCGCCAGGCTGCCGCCAGCCCGCAATGCCCCCGCCAGTCCGGGCAGCACCCAGAGCAGCGCCACCAGCCCCAGGCAGAGCGCCAGGGGCGTCACCAGGGCCGGCTCGGGAAGCCACAGCGGCAGCCAGGCCACCGCCGTCTCCAGCCACCAGGCCAGCCCCTCCGCCAGCAGGGCGAACAGCCACCAGCAGAGCGCCGACAGCGGCGGCAGAGGTGTCAGCAGCCAGCCGAGCAGCCCCAGCGGCACCAGCAGGCTACTGACCAGGGGCACCGCCACCAGATTGACCAGCGGCGCCGCCGGCGCCAGACGGGCGAAGGCCAGCAGCACCGCCGCGGCCATCAGCGGCGCCAGCAGCAGCTGGGTCCGGACCAGCGCCCAGACCCAGCCGCGCGGCCCTCGGGGACGCGGACGTCCCTGCCAGGCCAGGATCAGCAGCGCCACTGCCAGAAAGGAGAGCCAGAGCCCCGGACGCCAGGCGTTGAGGGGATCGAGCAGCAGCACCACGGCCAGCGCCAGCCACCACCCATGCCAGGGCCCCGGGGCATGTCGCCCACTGGCCACCCAGAGCCCCACCAGCGCCATCACCAGGGCGCGCAGCGCAGGCGGTTCCAGCCCCGAGAGAGTCGCATAGCCCGCCGCCGCGCCGCCGGCCAGCCACCAGGGCCACACCGCCAGGCGCCAGCGCCCCGGTGTGACCAGCCGCGCCGCCCCGCGTCCCAGCAGCAGGGCAAAACCCGCCACCAGCCCCACGTGGAGCCCCGAGATCACCATCAGGTGGGTGGTACCGCTGGCGTTGAGCAGCGCCCAGTCGTCGGGGGTCAGACGCTCGCCGGCCCCCAGACTGAGAGCCGCCAGCCAGCGTTCGGCGCGGGGCGGCAACCCACGCGCCGCCAGATAGGCCAGGGCACGCTCACGCAGGCCGGGGCTGGATTCGACCCGCCGCCGCGGCGGGGGATCGGGGCGGACATAGCCGGTGGCCTGGATCCCCTCGCGCCACAGCCAGGCTTCGTAATCGAAGGTGTGGGGATTGGCGAAACCCGCCGGCGGACGCAGGCGCACGGTGAACGCCCACTGCTCGCCGGGCTGCATGGCGGGTGCCGCGAAGGCGCTGAGGCGCAGCCGCTGAAGGCGATCGCAGGCGGGGCGCGCCTCGCCCAGGGCACGACAGTCGGAGACCGCCAGGGTCAAGCGGGTCAGGCGATCCTCCTCGGCCACCGTCTCCAGCTGTCCCTTCACGGCGAGGTCCTCACCGATCAGCCCCTCCGGCAGGATGGCGCCGCGAGCCAGCAGCAGGGCAGCCACCACCCAGGCGCAGGCGACCAGCGGCAGCCAGCCGGCCAGCCGCCGCCGCGCCAGCATCAGCAGCGCGAGGATGCCGGCCCCCTCCAGCAGCCCTGGCGGCGGCCGGCTGCCCAGCACCAGACCGACGAGGACGGCCAGGGCCAGCGGGATAGCCAGACCGGGTCGCATTCCCTGGCTCCGGGTGGATGCATGACTGCCCGAACGCGACGCCCTGCATGGAGGCATCGCCATGGTAAAGGCAGGCCCTTGTATGGATAATAGCTCGCGTCACGATGCCGCGAGCCAGACCCCATGCCGCGCCGCTTCCTTCAGCGCTATATGCCCCACCCCGAGACACTCAGGCGCCAGCGCTCGCTGCGTTTCATGAGTCACCTCATCGGCAATCCTGCCCTCTGGGTGCTGAGTCGGCGCAGCGTCGCCAACGCCTTCTCGGTGGGTCTGTTCAGCGCCATGCTGCCGATTCCCTTCCAGATGGTAGTCGCCGCCTGCGGCGCCTGGGTGGCCCGGGCCAATCTGCCGCTCTCCGTGGGCCTGGTCTGGATCACCAATCCGCTGACCATGCCGCTGATCTTCTACGGCAACTATCGCCTCGGCGCCTGGCTGATGAACACCCCGGCACGGGAGGTTCCGGAGCGCCTCTCCACTCGCTGGATCGCCGAACAGATGGCCGACATCCTGCCCGCCCTGGCGGTGGGCTCGGTGGTCAGCGCCGTCGTCCTGGCGCTGCTCGGCAACCTGTTGATCCGGCTGATCTGGCGCTGGCAGGTCTCGCGCAGCTGGAAGGCCCGTCACCGCCGGCGGCGCAAGACATCCTGCGAAGAGGACTCGCTGTAGCCCCTGCTGTCCCGCCAACAAGGCAAGGGGCCTGCCCTCGAGAGAGCAGGCCCCTTGCAGTTATCGGGCGATGGCAGGCGGATCGTCGGGGATGGCTCAGTCCGCCGCCGGCTCCCGAGGCTGCTCGGTCAGGCGTCCCTCGTCCAGGCGCATCACCCGATCCTGGTGAGCGGCCAGCGCCGTGTCGTGGGTCACGATCACGAAGGCGCAGGCGGAGCTGCGCGCCAGCTCATCCATCAGCGCCAGGATGCTCGCCGCGGTGTGCTGATCCAGGTTGCCGGTGGGCTCGTCCATCAGCACCAGGCTCGGGTCGGTGACCAGGGCCCGGGCGATCGCCACCCGCTGACGCTCGCCGCCGGAGAGCTCGCCGGGCTTGTGGTCGGCCCGGGCCGCCATGCCCACCTTCTCCAGCAGCTGCCGGGCGCGCGCCTCGGCCACCTTCTTGCGCTGCCCGCGCACGATAAGCGGCAGGGCGGCATTCTCCAGGGCGGTGAACTCGGCCAGCAGATGGTGGAACTGGTAGACGAACCCGATATGGCGGTTGCGGAACTTGCCCAGGGCCGCGTCGCCCAGCGCCAGCAGGGATTCGCCGGCGATGCGCACCTCGCCCCGGGTAGGCTGATCCAGACCGCCCAGCAGGTTGAGCAGGGTGGTCTTGCCGGAACCGGAGCTGCCGACGATAGCCACCCGCTCGCCGGCGTGGACGATCAGCGCCAGGCCGTCCAGCACGGTGACGTCCTGGGGCCCCTCGCTGTAGATGCGGGTCAGGTCGAAGCACTCCAGCATGATGCTGCCTTGCGCCGCGCGGGCGCCCTGCTCGGCTGTGGCTTGCATGGTCGTATCACTCATAGCGCAGCACCTCCGCCGGCTGGACCTTGGCCGCACGCCAGGCCGGATAGAGAGTGGAAAGGAAGGTCAGGCCCAGGGCGGCGGCGACGATATCGCGCACGTCGGTCCACTCGAGGCGCGAGGGCAGATTGCTGATGAAGTAGACCCCGGCATCGAGGAACTGGATGCCGAAGAGGCTCTCGACCCCGTCGACGATATTGGAGATGGTCAGCGCCAGCAGCACCCCGAGCGCTACCCCGACCAGGATCCCGATTATCCCGATGGCCAACCCCTGAACGATGAAGATACCCATGATCGAGCGCGGCGTGGCGCCGATGGTGCGCAGGATGGCGATGTCGGCGTGCTTGTCGGTGACCACCATCACCAGGGTGGAGACGATATTGAAAGCCGCCACGGCGATGATCACCGTGAGCAGCAGCGCGATCATGCGTTTCTCCATCTGGATCGCCTGAAAGAGGCTGCCGTGGGAGAAGGTCCAATCGGTGCCCCGGTAGTTGGGCCCCAGTTCGTTGACGATGCTGCGCGTCTCGTCGGCGGCCTGGAAGAGGTCGTCGAGCTCCAGGCGCAGCCCCCCCACGGCATCTCCCAGCCGCGCGAGCGTCTGCATGTCCTCGATATTGGCATAGGCCAGGCCGGCGTCCAGGTCAGCGCCGACGCTGAACACCCCGCTTACCGTGAAGCGCTTCAGCCGCGGGAAGACCCCGGCCGGGGTGATCGAGGCCTCGGGCACCAGCAGGGTCACGGTGTCCCCCACCCCGACCCCCAGGCGGCGGGACAAGATCGAGCCCAGCACGATGTTCCACTCCCCGGGCTGCAGATCGTCCAGTTCGCCCTGCTGCATGTGGCGACCGACGATCGAAACGCGATCCTCCCATTCGGGGTGGATGCCGTTGACCATGGCCCCCTCGTTACGGCCGCCCACCGAGAACATGCCCTGCTGCTCCACGAAGGGGGCGGCACCGACCACTCGCTCGCGCTCCATCAGCTGTTCGGCGAGGGACTCCCACTCCACCATGCCGGTGCGCGACTCGACCTTGGCGTGGGGCACCATGCCGAGGATACGCGTACGTAGCTCGTGGTCGAAGCCGTTCATCACCGAGAGCACCAGGATCAGTACCGCCACGCCCAGCATCAGGCCCAGCATGGAAGTCAGCGAGATGAAGGAGATAAAGTGGTTGCGGCGCTTGGCGCGCACGTAGCGCAACCCGATCAGGAAAGGCAGACGGTCGAGCATGGGGGCGTTCCTTGTCAGCGGGCGCCCATGGTAAGGCTTTTTCGCTGCCGCTGCATCGGGAGGCCGGCGCCTTGCCGTGGATTTGCACCTTGGCGGCGGAG
This sequence comes from Halomonas sp., assembly GCA_003552795.1. Lineage (GTDB taxonomy): Bacteria > Pseudomonadota > Gammaproteobacteria > Pseudomonadales > Halomonadaceae > Halomonas. The sequence goes on from PUOM01000086.1 coordinate 12,293, forward strand.
TGCACGGCGAGCCTCGCCCGGTGAGCGCCTCACCCCTTGCATCGATGTCCATTGATGCCTACATTCGCGCCCTATCCATCCGACTCCCCGCGGGGCTCACGACCATGGCCAAACGCCTGCTTCCCGAATGGCATTCCCAGGATGCCGTCCAGCTCACCTGGCCCGGCCCCCAGAGCGACTGGGCGCCTCTACTCGAGCGCATCGAGGCCACCCTGGAGGCCATGGTGGTGGCCATCGCTCGCTATCAGGCCGTGCTGGTCAGCGTGCCCGACACCGCCACCCGCACCCACCTGGCCGGGCGCTTCGCGAACCTCGGCGTACCCGCCGAACGGCTCAGGCTGGTGGTGGCCGACAGCGACGACACCTGGACCCGAGACCACGGCCCCCTGGCAGTGGAAGAGCATGGTCAGCTGCGCCTGCACGACTATGTCTTCACCGGCTGGGGCGGCAAGTTTCCCGCCCCCCGGGACAACACCCTGACCCGGCGCCTGGCGGATGCCGGCGTCTACGCCTGCCCGGTCAGCGAGCGCGGCCTGGTGCTGGAGGGTGGAGCCCTGGAGAGCGACGGCGCCGGCACCCTGCTCACCACCGAGGCGTGCCTGCTCAACCCCAATCGCAACCCCGGCCTGGACCGCACCGCGGTGGAGGACTGGCTACACGAGGATTTCGGGGTGACCCGGGTACTCTGGCTGGCCCACGGCCATCTGGAGGGCGATGACACCGACAGCCACGTGGACACCCTGGCGCGCTTCTGCGACCCGGCCACCATCGCCTATGTGCGCTGCGACGACGAGGACGACCCCCACTATCCGGCGCTGGCCGCCATGGAGGCGGAGCTCAAGGCGCTGCGCCGCCGGGACGGCGAGCCCTACCGCCTGGTGCCGCTGCCCTGGCCGCGCCCCTGCTTCGACCCGGTGGACGGCCACCGCCTGCCCGCCACCTACGCCAACTTCCTGATCATCAACGGTGCGGTGCTGGTGCCCACCTACGGCGACGCCGCCGATACCCGGGCGCTGACCGCCCTGGCCGGCGCCTTCCCGGGGCGCGACATCATCCCCATCGACTGCCTGAGCGTGATCCGCCAGCACGGCAGCCTGCACTGCCTGACCATGCAGCTGCCCCAGGGCAGCCTGGC
>PUOM01000302.1 GCA_003552795.1 Halomonas sp.
CCTCAGCCTGCTGGTCAAGCCGCCGCTGCGGCCCCGTCGCAATCAGCAGATGCACGTCTTCGTGGCCCTGGCCCGGGAGCTGGAAGCGCTGGGTGGCGAGGTGCTGGACGCCGAGCGCCAGCCCGCCACGCGGGCCACCTATGCGCTGATCCTGGGGGAGGGGGAGCCTGGCGCCAGATAAGCCCTCAAGTTGCCTTTGGTTCGGCCGATAGATCTGCTGACACCTGATAGAACGTCGAGTCAATGCAAAAGGATACCCCCATGAGCCTGGCGCCGATCACTTCCGCGGCCCGCCGTGCGGCAACGCCGTTGCCGACGGCAAAGAGGGCCCGCTGATGGCGGCATCGCTGCCCTGCAATGAGGCCGAGCGCCTGCGTGCCCTGTGGCGCTACACCCGCCATGATCGCACTCCCGACCCGGCGCTGGACGAGATCACGCGGCTGGCGGCCGAGCTGTTTGCGGTGCCGCTGGTGCTGGTCAGCCTGGTCGACGAGCGCTGCCAGTGGTTCAAGAGCCGCGTCGGGCTAGCGTCCACCGAGACCTCCCGCGATATCTCCTTCTGCGCCCACGCCATCCTGGGCGAGGGGCCCTTCGAGGTGCCGGATGCCGCCCGGGATCCGCGCTTCCAGTCCAGCCCGCTGGTCACCGGGCCGCCGTATGCTCGCTACTACCTGGGGGTGCCGCTGATCACGCCGGAGGGCTTCGCCATCGGTACCCTCTGCCTGCTCGACTCGCGGCCGCGCGCGCTGTCGGCGGCACAGCAAGAGCACCTGGTGAGCCTGGGCAGGCAGGTGATGCGTCACTTCGAGTGGCGGCGCCTGCGGCGGGTCGAGGAGAGCGTGACGCGAGCGGGGCTGGGAATCTGGGAGCTGGATGCCGCCTCGGATACCGTCTGGGGTAATGCCGAATTTTTGCGCCTGCACGGTGCCCAGCGGCCCGTTCCCGGCAGCCGCGAGGCGTTCGCCCGGGACTATCTGCCGGAGGACCGCGCCCTGCTGCAGGAGGGGCTGGAGCAGGCCATCCGCCAGGGCGAGCCCTTCGAGGCGTGCCTGCGTCTGAAGCGCCCGGGTGATTCACGCACCACCTGGGTGCAGCTGACCGGCGCCAGGGTGGATGAGGCCACGCCGGCGCAGCAGCTGGCGGGCACCCTGCAGGACATCACGCCGCTCAAGCAGACCTCACGGGAGCTGGAGTGGCGCCACTGTATCGACCAGCTGGTGAATCGGCTGCAGTCGGGGTTCATCGCCGGCGAGGATATTCCCGGCACCTTCTGTGCTGCCCTCGAGGAGCTGCTGGCGCTCACCGAGAGCGAATACGGCCTTATCGGCGAGGTCTTCCACGATGCCGAGGGCCAGCCCTATCTGCAGCCCCATGCCATCACCGATATCAGCTGGGACGAGCCCAGCCGCGCGTTCTTCCAGCAGGGCAGGGTGGAGGGGCTGCGATTCACGCGCCGGGATACCCTGTTTGGACGCGTGCTGCAGAGCGCCGAGCCGCTGATCACCAATGCGTCGAGCGACGCCCCTCACGGGGGCGGATTGCCGCCCGGTCATCCCCCGCTGAAGGCGCTGATCTGCCTGCCGGTACTGCTCGAGGGCGAGATGGTGGCGATGGTGGGACTGGCCAATCGTCCCGACGGCTACAGCGAGCACACTCTCGACCTGCTGGAGCCGCTGCTGCGGCCGCTGGCCCAGCTGGTGCACGGCCTGCGCCTGCGGCGGCAGCACGACGCGGCCTGGGAACGCCTGGAGCTCTCGGCCAAGGTATTCTCCAGCAGCCGCGAGGCGATCATGATCTCGGACAGCAACAATCGCATCATCGAGGTCAACGACTCCTTCGAGCGAATCACCGGCTACTCCCGAGAGGAGGTGCTGGGCCAGAACCCCAGTATGCTCTCCTCCGGCCGCCAGACGCCGGCGTTCTATCAGGCGCTGTGGGACGCGCTGGAGAAGGAGGGCTATTGGCAGGGGGAGATGCTCAATCGTCGCAAGGACGGCGAGCTGCTGCCGGAGATGCTCTCGATCTCGGTGGTGCGCAACGACGCCGGCGAGGCGACCCACCATGTAGCGGTGTTCTCGGACCTGACGCGCGTCAAGCAGCATGCCGATGAGCTGTTCAAGGCCGGCCACTATGATCGGCTGACCGGCATGCCCAACCGCACCCTGATGATCCGGCGGATGCACGAGGCGCTGGAGCAGCGCCGCCAGACGGAGACCCTGGCGGTGGCGGTGCTGGACCTGGATCGCTTCCAGGACCTGAATGCCCTGGTAGGCCGTGACGAGGCGGATCGGGCGCTGACCGCCATCGCCGGGCGGCTGATCGAAGCGGTGCAGCCCGACGGTGTGGTGGCGCGGCTCGGCGGCGACGAGTTCGGCTTTCTGCTCGGCCGCTTCCAGGGCGGGCCTGAGCGCCTGGAGAGGATCCTGGCCTGCCTGTCCGAACCCCTGAGAGTCGCGGGTGCCGAGAGCAACCTCCGAGTGACGGGCAGCCTCGGGGTCACCCTCTATCCGGCGGATGACGCCGATCCTGAGACGCTGCTGCGCCATGCCGACCAGGCCATGTACCGGGCCAAGGTGCTGGGCGGCAACACCTTCATGCTCTTCGATCCGGACCGCGAGCAGGAGATCAAGGCGCTCCAGGCGCGTCGCCGGGAGATATCCCGGGCCCTGGCGAACGATGAGTTCGTGCTCTACTACCAGCCCCAGATTGATCCCCGAAGCGGGGTGAGTGCCGGGGTGGAGGCACTGATTCGCTGGCAGCATCCCGCTCGGGGTCTGCTGGCGCCGGGGGCCTTCCTGCCCGTCGTCGAGGGCAGCGACCTGGAGCCCGCCTTCGACGCCTGGGTGCTGCGCACGGCGCTGCGCCAGCTCGAGGCGTGGCTGGCCGAGGGGCTGACCCTCAGCGTCTCGATCAACCTGACGCCCCAGTCGCTGATGCAGGA
>PUOM01000306.1 GCA_003552795.1 Halomonas sp.
AGAAGCATGGTGTCGTCCGTAGAGTTTGCAGAACCAATGTCTTCGTTGTTGTCTGTGCTTGTTGAAGATGTCGGCCCGAAAATAGAAAATGTCCATGATAAAAAGCAGTTTATATCGGATTTGAATGACTGGACAAACACTATGTATCGTGGCCGTGGATATAGCCATGAATGGTTTGACCAAGCAGTTGGTGCTTTAAGGAGAATTGCGTCCGCCCCGCTTATCCATTGGAACCCTTTTGCCCTTTTGAGAAACTGTGGTCAGTGGGCTGCAAATGACCCCGTATCTGTCCGTCGTGTCGCAACTGCTAAGCTGGACGGATACAAACCAACAGCAGAAGACAAGCAGTGGTTTGACACATATACACGGCAACTCGGGGAACTCGCTGGTTGGGTAAGCCCTGAAGACTTAGACGTCGATGTAGAAAACCGTATTGCAAAGGGCGGCGCGTTTTTTGTAAACAATGCGTCGGATTTTGCCGAGCTGGTGAATCGCTACTCTTGGTATCCCAAAACTGACACGTTTTGCAGATATATGGTCTTTTATGGCAATTCTTGGCATTATCATGACAAACTCGACAAAACACAAACACCGCAGGAGTTCGTAAAGAAGGCGGGGTTAGAATCAGAGCATGATCCAGGAGTACGTGCTGAAGCGCTGAGGCTGTTGCACTCCGACGGCGAAGATGCTATGGTGCGGTTTTTAACACAGATGAAAAACTTCGACGTCAACTATGATTATTCTATGGGAGGCCGAAGTTTCCGAGAAATACGTGAGAAAGGTGACCGACCGAGAAAATGGGACTTGTTTCTGTGGCCGGCACGGTGGTTGAACAGGATGATGAAACGATTGAGCAGAGGCTTCGCTCCAGACGCTTCATTGCAAGAGCGTTTAGCCGCTTTCCGTTATATCGGGACTGCGCTTGTGGCGCATGAAATGGTGGGTTGGGGAATAGATAAGATAACTGGGCGGCGGAGGAGGACATACCGCCCCGGACGCATCTTGACGGGTTATGGTATCGGCGGCCTTGATTTTGCAGTTATAGATGCTTTCAGAAGGCCCGCACATGGAACTCTTGACGCGATGTCCGGCGACAGGGAAGCGATTGACATGTTAATGCGCTCTGTAATACGCGGGAATGAAATGCTGCTGCCGCCTTATCGCCTGGCAATAGGGGCTATGGAGGGTTTGTTTGGGAAAACTTACATTGATCGGTATGTATATCGCGGCGCAATGGAGAAAATGTGGGAAGAGTATGAACGAAACACAGATTGGTATGACCGAAGCGAAGCCACAATTATTGAGCGCATGCAACGTATGCTTTTCGGGCGTGATGTTTATATGTATGACCCCATGGAACGCGAAGCGTTTTGGGAAAGAATACTCCGTGACAAATTCCATGAATGGACATACGAACCAGACGACGAAGAGATTGACTGGAGAGAAATCCTCGAAGGCGCAGAAACTTCACAGGAAAGACGCTTACCAGAGGCCCCAGAACCAAGGCATTGGGAATAACAGAAATAGCCCCCACAAGCCCTGTTTTTTCACAATTCCCCCCGGAAGGTGCCTACCCCCTAACATGGTGCGTTTGTGCGCTCCTTGAATGCACACAGCCACGATACAGCGAAATTAGACGCACCTGAAGGGATAGAGAGGACACTCGGCATCAGTGCATTTCCGGGTTTCGGCTTCCTGGTATCCGGTGCATTCGAGGCAGTGGTTCCTGATGGCGAACTTTTTGCTGAAGAGCTGGCCGAGTTGGCGCGGGTGACGCTGGACATTCTGGAGGGTTTTCATGCGTGAGCGTTTCTTCACTTCCTTATCGTATCCGCCGGAAAGCCTGTGGGTGTAAAGGTGGCAGTTGACCGAGGCGCATTCGCGTACCATTTTGTAGCTGCGGTTCCCCCACCGCTTGCCGTCTGTGTCAATATCACCGGCCTTCCCGAAGCACATACACTCTTTGCAGAACTCACGAATCGCTTGTGCTCGGTGCATTATTGCAACCCTCGGTGAACAGTATCTCTTGTAGCCCTTGTGTCTGTGCGATGAATCGTTCGACATCCTGACGGTTTATCTCTCTCCCGTCTGCGGGTTCTACGTGCTTTGCGTTAATACCGTATTGGAAACATGCTTCTATCGCTTCAACTGTGATATTATGTCTTGGCATCCTATTTTGCCTCCTGTTATTAAAATAAACGGGTCTGTGCTATATAGGGTTTCAACCTTTGCTCTGACATCGTGGCATATTCGGGGTTGAGTTCAATCCCAATGTAATGACAGCCGTGCTTGAGCGCAACAACGCCTGTTGTCCCCGCTCCGCTGAAAGGATCAAGAACTGTGCTACCCTTTTTTGAGCCAGCCATGATGCAGGGTTTTATCAATTCTTCAGGATATGTAGCAAAGTGCGCTTCTGGGTATGGCTTTGTCGTCACTGTCCAGACGGAGCGCTTGTTGCGTGTGGATTTTGTTTTTTCGTGTTGCGTTTTCATGTTGAGTCCTTCGGTGGTGCGCGTGACACCACGTTCCGACATATTACCTTTAATGTTCCGCATGTATGCATCAGGATGGTTATTCATCTTGCTGTCATATTCATATACACGGTTTCTAACTATACCATCTGGACGATTTTCATAGGTTGTGGACTCTTCCTTAATAGCCTCCGCATCATAATGATACCTTGCGCTTTTAGTCAGCAGGAAAATATACTCATGCGCCTTTGTGCATCGGTCGGTGCAACTCTCCGGCATCGGGTTCGGCTTGTGCCAGATGATGTCTTGCCTTAACCACCAGCCGTCCGCACGAAGGGCGAAGGCAACCATCCACGGTGTGCCGATCAGGTCTTTGGGCTTTAATGTTGATATTTTCCGCCCCGGATATTTAGGCTGCCCTTCTTTTAATCCGCCATCCCCATAATCACCGCCCGCCCCCCCGC
>PUOM01000026.1 GCA_003552795.1 Halomonas sp.
CGCCTGCATCTGCCGATCGCCGGCGGCGCCGAGGCGATCGACCCGAGCTTCGGCCTGGAGCTGGCCATCGAGCAGGGGCGGCTGGCCTTCGATCCGACCTGGCCGGCCCTGACGGGCGTCGAAGGGCATCTCGCGCTCCAGGACAGCCGCCTGGAGGCGCGGGTCGAGCGCGCCGAGAGCCTGGGGATCACGGCCCGCAACGGCGAGGTGCGCCTGGTCGACGAGCGCCTCGAGGTGGAGGGCGAGCTGGCGGCGTCGGCCCAGGCGCTGCGCCGCTATCTGACGGCCATGCCGGTGGAGGGCAGCGAGGCCTTCGCCGACTGGCAGGCCGAGGGGGAGGCGGAAGGACGCCTGCGCCTGGCGCTGCCGCTGGGTCAGCCCGACGCGCCGAGCGGGCTCGAGCTCGATATCGAGACCGAGGTCGCCTTCCCGCGGCTGGAATTCCGTCCGCTGGAGCTTTCGTTCAGTGACCTCTCGGGTCCCCTGAGCTGGCGTCAGCGGGGGGAGGAAGGGGGCCTTGAGGGGCGCGTCGAGGGGCGACTGCTGGGCGGGCCGGTGCGCGCCGACATCGACACCCGGGAGGGTGGGCTGAGTCTCTCCGGCAGCGCCGAGGCTGACGCCCTGGCCCGCTGGGCGGGGGTTGCGGGCCTGGACGATCTGGTCACCGGAGGCTTCGACTGGCAGGGGCGCCTGGCCATCGGCGAGGCGCGCACGACGCTGCGCCTCGACAGCGGCCTGGAAGGGCTGGGCATCGCGCTGCCCGCGCCGCTGGGCAAGCGTGCCGGCGAGCGGCGACCGCTGCGGCTCGATATGGATCTTGACGAGGGACGCCTCGACGGGCGCCTGGGCGATGCGCTGTCGCTGCGCTGGCGTGCTGTGCCGGGCGACGGACCGGGGCAGGGCCAGGTCTGGCTGGGTAGGGCGCCTGTTGCCGGCTGGCCCCGGGGCGAGGGGTGGTGGATCGACGCCTACCAGGCGCGTCTGGACCCGGCGCGTTGGGCCGAGGCGCTGGGCGGGCTCGGCGGCCTGGAGGGCGGTGGCGACGGGGCGGGCGTACTGCGTGAGCTGCGGCTGGCCACCGACTGCCTGCTGCGCGATGATCACTGCCTCGGTTCGCTCACCGCCGAGGGCAGCCCCCAGGCGGGCGGCGGCTGGCGGATCGCGCTGGATGGCAGCCTGCTGGCCGGCCAGCTCGACTATCGGCCGAATCTCGACGACGTCCTGGACGTCAGCCTGACGCGCCTCTCCCTGGATGGCCTGATGCCGCAGCCGGGCGCCGTGGGGTCGCTGCTCGACGAGATCGCCACGCCCCCCGAACCGGCGCCGCTGCCCGACTGGGTGGCCGAGCTCCCCGATGGTCGCCTGCGCATCGCCGACATCGAGCGCGACGGCGAGCGGCTGGGGCCCTTCACGGCCCACTGGCAGACCACCCCGGGGCGTCTCAGCATCTCCCCGCTGGGCCTGACCCTGGGGCAGATCAGCGCCCGGGGTGAGCTGGTCTGGGAGTCCACCGGGTCCGGCGACACCCTGACCCGGGCGCGGCTCGGCCTGGACGGTGGCGACCTGGGCACGGCCATGGAAACGCTGGGGCAGCCCGCGATGATCCGCAGCGCCGAGACCCAGGTCACCAGCCAGCTGGCCTGGCCGGGGGCGCCCTGGCAGTTTGCTCTGGAGCGCTCCCGGGGCAGCGTGGAGGTGGAGCTTCACGACGGGCGCTTCGTCAATGTCGCCTCGACGCCTGCCCGGCTGGTGGGGCTGCTCAACGTCGACAATCTGGTGCGCCGCCTGCGCCTGGACTTCTCCGATGTGACCGGCCAGGGCACCGCCTTCGACCGTGTCAGCGGGGCGGCGACCCTGTATGGTGGCATACTGGAGACTAGGGGGCCGGTGGTGGTCGACGGCCCGGCGACTCGCTTCACGCTGGAAGGGCGCGTCGACCTGGCGCGCCGGGAACTGGATCAGCGGCTGGGGGTCACGGTACCTATCAGTCGCAATCTGCCTCTGGCGGCGGTGATCGCCGGTGCGCCGGTGGTGGGCGGTGCCCTGTTCATCGCCGATCGCCTGTTCGGCGATGCCATCGACCGCGTGACCCGAATTCATTATCGCGTGCGGGGTCCCTGGACCTCGCCGCAGATCTCAGTGGAAAGTGCCGAATGACTGCATCCCGACGTTCCCTGCTCGACGAAGCCGCAAGCTTCCTGCTGACCCCCGGTGGGCTGACCCTCGACGATCTGGACCTTGGCCTGGGCCACGCCCTGGGGCCCGGCGTCGACTACGCCGACCTCTACTTCCAGCGCAGCTGGCAGGAGGGCTGGGTGCTGGAAGACGGCGAGGTGAAGGAGGCCAGCTACAACATCGACGGCGGCGTCGGCGTGCGCTCCCTGGCCGGCGAGAAGACCGGCTTCGCCTATTCCAATCAGATCACCGCCGATGCCCTGGCCGAGACCGGCCGCACCGCGTCCGGCATCGTGCGCAGCGGGCCGAGCCTGGCCGTGGCGCCGCGGGTGGTGGTGAAGGGGGAGGCCCGCTACGGCGGGGTCGATCCGCTCACCGGACTCAGCGCCGAGGAGAAGATTGCCCTGCTCAAGGAGGCCGACCGGGTGGCCCGAGCCGCCGACCCGACGGTGAGTCAGGTCAGCGCCTCCCTCAGCGGGGTGCACGAGGTGGTGCTGGTGCGCGCCAGCGACGGCACCCTGGCCGCGGATATTCGCCCCCTGGTGCGCTTCAACGTCAGCGTGATCGTGGTGCGAAACGGTCGCCGCGAGCGTGGCAGCGCCGGCGGCGGCGGCCGCTACCCCATGGCGCGGCTGCGCGACGAGGGGGTGGCCGAGCGCTATGCGAAGGAAGCCGTTCGCCAGGCGCTGGTGAACCTGGAGGCCATCGATGCTCCGGCCGGTCAGCTGCCGGTGGTGCTGGCGCCGGGCTGGCCCGGCATCCTGCTCCACGAGGCGGTGGGTCACGGCCTGGAGGGTGACTTCAACCGCAAGGGCAGCTCGGCCTTTGCCGGCCGCATGGGTGAGCGGGTCGCGGCGAAGGGCGTCACCGTGGTGGACGATGCCACCCTGGTCGACCGCCGCGGCTCCATGACCATCGATGACGAGGGCACCCCGGGCCAGCGCACGACGCTGATCGAGGACGGCATTCTCACCGGCTACATGCAGGACAAGCTCAACGCCCGGCTGATGGGCATGGCGCCCACCGGCAACGCCCGCCGCGAGTCCTTCGCCCATCTGCCCATGCCGCGCATGACCAACACCGTCATGCTGGCTGGCCAGGACGATCCCCAGGAGATCCTCAGGAGCGTCAGGCGAGGCCTCTATGCGGTGAGCTTCGGCGGCGGCCAGGTGGATATCACCTCGGGCAAGTTCGTCTTCTCGGCCAGCGAAGCCTACCTGGTGGAGGACGGCAGGATCACCGCCCCGGTGAAGGGGGCGACCCTGATCGGCAACGGCCCCGAGGCCATGGGGCGGGTCTCGATGATCGGCCACGACATGGAGCTGGATGCCGGCATCGGCGTCTGCGGCAAGGAGGGGCAGGGTGTTCCGGTGGGGGTGGGCCAGCCCACGCTGAAGCTGGATGAGCTGACGGTGGGCGGCACCCAGTCTTAACCCCTTCGGGGAGCCGCGGCCTAGCCGGGGTCAGACCCCGGCGGCGTCGATCAGGCTGGTGAGGCGCGCGATGATCGGTCGGTGGCTTGGCCGGGGTCTGACCCCGGCGGCATCACAGCCCGGCGGTGTCGCGGATCAGCTTGAACAGCTTGCGGGCGCTGGCCGGGGGCTTGGCCTGGTCGCGCTCGCGCCGGGCGTTGCGGATCAGCTGGCGCAGCGCCTGGCGGTCGACGTCGGGGTAGTCGCTGATAAAGGCCTCCACGGCGGCGTCGCCTTCCTCGATCAGGCGGTCTCGCCAGGCTTCGAGGCGGTGGAAGGCGTGGTCGCGGCGCAGCGTCTCCTGCTCGAGCTCGTCATAGACGGCCTTGATCGCCTCGAGGTCCTCGCGGCGCATAAGCTTGCCCACGTACTGCATGTGGCGCCGGCGCCCCTCGTGGGAGCGCACCCGGGAGGTCTCCTCCACGGCGGCCAGCATGTCGTCGGAGAGCGGGAAGCGGGCGCGCTCGGCGGGGGTCATGGCGATGATCGCCTCGCCGAGCCCCTGCAGGGCGTGCATCTCGCGCTTGAGCTGGGACTTGCTGGGGCGTTCGTCGTCGTCGGGCTGCTGCTGGATAAGCTGGTCGAGCAGCGCAAGGGGAGAGTCCTGGGACATGCCGAATCCATGGTTGAGGCTTGAGGATTTTCACAGTATACCAGCCCGCAGCGGCGGGCTTGAGCGCAACATCACAAGGAGAGACCCATGACACAGGCATTCGATGCCGCCGCCCAGCAGACCCTGCTGGAGACACGTGCCCAGATGGCGCTGGAGCTGGCCCGTCGGCTCGGTGCCGACGCCTGCGAAGTGGGCGCCAGCGTGGACCAGGGGGTCGGTGTGAGCGTGCGCGAGGGCGAAGTGGAGACGGTGGAGCTCTCCCGGGACCAGGGGATTGCCGTGACGGTCTATGTGGGCAAGCGCAAGGGGAGTGCCTCCTCCACCGACGCCGGGGAAGCCTCGATCCGCGCGGTAGTGGAGAAGGCCGTCGCCATCGCTCGCCACACCGGCGAGGACCCCGCCGCCGGGCTGGCGGATGCCGAGCTGATGGCCTCCGAGCTGCCCGACCTCGATGTCCATCACCCCTGGGATCTGACCACCGAGCAGGCCATCGAGCTGGCGCTGGCCTGCGAGGCCGCCGGACGCCGCCGCCCGGGCATCCTCAGCTCCGACGGCGCCTCGCTCTCCAGCGGCGAGGGCGTGCGCGTCTACGCCAACAGCCACGGCTTCCTGGGCGGTCAGCGCGGCAGCCGACACTCGCTCTCCTGCATGCTGATCGCTGAAGACGAGCACGGCATGCAGCGCGACTACGACTACACCAGCGCACGACACCCTCGCGACCTGCTGGCGCCCGAGCGAGTGGGCGAGAGCGCCGCCGAGCGTACCCTGCGTCGCCTGGGGGCTGGTCGCCCGGCGACGGGGCGAATGCCGGTGCTCTTCGACCCGACCCTGGCAGGGGGGCTGGTCGGCTCCCTGATGGGCGCCATTGCCGGCGGTGCCCTCTACCGCCAGGCCTCCTTCCTCTGCGACCGTCTCGGCGACCCGCTCTTCCCCGAGTGGTTCAGCCTCCAGGAGCGACCCATGGAGGTGGGCGCCATGGCCAGCTCCCCCTTCGACGGCGACGGCGTTCAGACCCGCGACAATCGCTTCATCGATCGGGGCCGCCTGGCCAGCTACATGCTATCCGCCTACAGCGCGCGGCGCCTGGGGATGCAGACCACCGCCAATGCCGGCGGTGCGCGCAATCTGCGCCTCGAGGCGCCGCTGGACACCCGCGATGCGCTGCTCGCCCGCATGGAGCGTGGCGTGCTGGTCACCGAGCTGATGGGGCAGGGGGTCAACGCCGTGACCGGGGACTACTCCCGCGGGGCAGCGGGCTTCTGGGTGGAGAACGGCGAGATCCGGCACCCGGTGGAGGAGTTCACCATCGCCGGCAACCTGGAGGCGATGTTCAAGGGCCTTTCCGGCATCGGCAGCGATACCGACACGCGCGGCAGCATCCACACCGGCAGCTGGCTGATCGACGAGATGACCGTGGCCGGCGCTTGACCCCTGCGGGGAGCTGCAAGCTGTGAGCTTTAAGCTGTAAGAGAACACCATTGCCATCGGCAGAGTCGACACTATCTTCTCGGCTTACGGCTTACGGCTTACGGCTTGCGGCTTTATTCATCCTCGTGGAAGCGGGCCTCGAACAGCGCCTCCAGGGCGTCCAGCGCCTCCTCGGCATCCTCGCCCTCGGCGCTGACGGTGAGCTCAGTGCCGCAGGGGGCGGCGAGCATCAGCAGCGACATGATGTTGGCGGCATCGCCTTGCATGGAGCCGTTGGCCACGCGGACGGCGGCCTCGTAGGGCTGGCAGCACTGCACCAGCTTGGTGGCGGCGCGGGCGTGCAGGCCGCGCCGGTTGGTCAGGGTCAGCTTGCGTTGCGGCACGCTCAACTTCCTTGTTCGGGACGGGCTTGTTCGGGGTTGGCGGGTTCGGCAGCGGGCCGATCGTTGGTAACAACATCCTGAAGGCCCAGTTCGCGATGGCGCAGCCGGACCAGCGGATGGGCGCTGGCCAGGCTGGCGGCCAGGCGCTCCGCCAGGTAGACCGAGCGGTGCTGGCCGCCGGTACAGCCGATGGCCACCGTCAGGTAGCTGCGGTGGCTGGCCAGGTAGGCGGGCAGCCAGCGCTCCACCCAGGCGTGGATATCGCGGCGCATCTCGTCGACCAGCGCATAGCCCTCCAGGAAGGCGATGACTTCCGGGTCGCGGCCGGTACTGGCGCGCAGCTGCGGATCCCAGTGGGGATTGGGCAGGCAGCGTGCGTCGAACACCAGATCGGCGTCCAGCGGTACCCCACGCTTGAAGCCGAAGGACTCGAAGGTGAGGGTGAGCTGGCCGGGCTGATGGCGCGCGACCTGGTCGGCGATACGGCCGCGCAGCTCATGGACCGAGAGCCGCGAGGTGTCGATGACCAGATCCGCCAGGTCGCGAATCTCGGAGAGCGCCAGCTCTTCGGAGTCGATGGCCTCGGCGAGCGTCATCTGGCTGTCGCGGGTCAGCGGGTGGCGACGGCGCGTCTCCGAATAGCGCTCCAGCAGGATGCGGGCATCGGCGGTCAGGTAGATCACCTGGCAGTCGATGCCGCGGGCGCGCATGCTCCCCAGCAGGCTGGGAAAGCGCTGCAGCGCCTGGGGCAGGTTGCGGGCATCGATGCTGACGGCAATGGAAGAGCGCGGTGATTCAGGCCCCTTGAGCTCATCGACCAGCGAGCCGAGCAGCATGGCCGGCAGGTTGTCGATGGCGTAGTAGCCGAGGTCCTCCAGGGCCTGCAGCGCGATCGACTTGCCCGAGCCGGAACGGCCGCTGATGATCACGAGCTGCATGGGGGTCTCCTGGTCGTCAATCTGGCCGGGCGGCCCGCAGGGCATCTACCCCTGTCGTCGGATCGCCTCGATGAGCCGTTCGTGGAGCTCGCGCTGGCTTTCGCACTTGCGCAGTTCGCTGCGTGTGTTGGCGTCGTTCATGACGCCCGCCACCTGGGCCAACAGAGCCAGGTGGGCGTCGTCGGCCTGCTCGGGGACCAGCAGCACGAACACCAGATCGACCGGCTCTCCGTCGATGGCGTCGAAGTCCACGGGCTCGGCCAGCTTCAGGAAGCCGGCAATGGGAGCCTTGCAGTGGGGGCTGCGGGCATGGGGGATGGCCACCCCGTTGCCGATGCCGGTGCTGCCCAGTCGTTCGCGCCCGATCAGCCGGCTGAACACCTCCTGGCTGTCGAGGCTTGGCGTATTCTGGGCGATGAAGGTGCTGAAGAACTCCAGCACCCGTTTCTTGCTGCCCCCGGGGACCCCGAACAGGGTGCGCTCCGGGGGCAGGATGGATTCCAGTGACATAGCGGGCTCAGCGAGCGCCGGCGCCCTGGGCGCGGGCTTGAGCCTTCTCCTTGTGCTTGACCAGCTGACGATCCAGCTTGTCGGCCAGGGCGTCGATGGCGGCATACATGTCGACATGCTGCGCCTCGGCGTGCAGGTCGGCACCGGCGGCGTGCAGCGTGCAGGCGGCGTGTTGGCGCTCCTTCTCCACGGACAGGGTCACATGCACGTTGGTGATGTTGTCGTAGTGGCGCTCCACGCGAGCCAGTTTCTCGTCCACATAGCCACGCAGGGCATCGGTCAGTTCCACATGATGGCCGGTGATATTGACTTGCATGACACGCTCCTTGCTCGTTGGTTATGAGTCGATTGTAACCCTTTTTACTGCCTTGCATACCCCCCGCGCTGCCGCCGCGGCAGCGGGCCTGATACGGGTCACTGATGGGACCCCGAATCTCGCCGGCGCGAGTCGCGCCGGACGCTGCGGGTTATACTGGAAAATGGTGTCAACGCAGGCGCTTGCGTTCGCTCGAGGGAGGAATGCCCATGGCCTCGCGATACTTCGCTATGGTCCGCCTGGCGACCTGGATGCCGGCCTCGTCGAGCAGCGTCACCAGCTTGCTGTCGGAGAGCGGCTTGCGCGCCGGCTCCTCCTGAATCAGCTTGCGGATTCGCGCGCGGATGGCGGTGCTGGAGTGCGCGTCGCCATCGCCACTGCCGCCCACCTGGCTGGAGAAGAAGAACTTCAGCTCGAACACGCCCCGGGGGGTGTGGATGTATTTCTGGGTGGTAACCCGGGAGACGGTTGACTCGTGCAGCTCGACGACCTCGGCGATGTCGGCCAGGATCAGCGGCTTCATCGCCTCCTCGCCCCGCTCCAGGAAGTCGAGCTGTCGGGCCATGATTTCACGGCCGACCCGCAGCAGGGTGTCGTTGCGGCTGGAGAGGCTCTTCATCAGCCAGCGCGCCTCCTGAAGGTGATCCTTGAGGAACTGGTTGTCCTGGCTCTTGTCGGCGCGCCGAATCAGCGCGGCGTAGTCGGGCTGAATGCGCAGCCGCGGCAGCGCCTCCTGGTTGAGCTCCACGTGCCAGCCACGGCTGTCCTGGCGTGCCACCAGATCGGGGATCACGTAGTCGCTTTCGACTCGGGAGTAGGCGCTGCCCGGCCGCGGGTCCAGGGAGCGCACCAGGGCAATGGCGGTGTCCAGGGCGTCGTCGTCCAGCCCGAGGCGGCGCTTGAGCAGACGGCGGTCGTCGCCGGCCAGGGCCTCGAGGAACTGGCGGACCAGGCGACGCGCCTGGGGCAGCCGCGGCGTGTCGTCGGGAAGCGCGGCGAGCTGCAGCATCAGACATTCGCGCAGATCCCGGGCGAAGATGCCGGTGGGCTCGAACTGCTGCAGGCGCAGCAGCACCTGCTCGATTTCGGCGCTGCGCAGGCCGCCGAGGCCCTGGGCCCTGAGTCCGTCGCGGATCTCGTCGAGGGGCTGCGCCAGGTAGCCGGCGGCATCCACCGCATCGATCAGGCTCTCGGCAATCTGGCGGGCGCGCTCGTCCAGGTCGGTCATTGCCAGCTGCCAGGCCAGGTGTCCCTGCAGGCTCTGCACGCTGGCCTCGCGCTCGAAGTCCGGTCCCTCGCCGGCTCCGGCGGGGGCGCCCAGGTCCTGGTAGGTGTCCGACCAGTCGCTGTCGGTGGCGAGCTCGTCGGGAATTTCGCTGGCCCACTCCTCCTCGCCAGGCTCGCTGACCGCCTGTTCACCGAAGCTCTCTTCGATCTCCAGCATGGGGTTGGATTCCAGCGCCTGCTGGATCTCCTGGCGCAGATCGAGGGTGGAGAGCTGCAGCAGGGCGATGGCCTGCTGGAGTTGAGGCGTCATGGTCAGCTGGGTGCCGACGCGCAGCTGCAGGGAGGCTTTCATGGCCATCGTGATGGTCTGCCCTCTTTGTGCCGGGAAGTGGCCGAAGGCTTCACCCTAGCGTGGTCGACACGGGCTTGCAAGCGAAGGTTGTGCAACTTTTGTGCCAGGCGCAATCCGCGTGCCGCAATGACATAACGACATGCAGATCAGTATATTGCGATATCAGAAGGGCGCGGCGAGCGTCAGAGGCGGAAGTCCTGGCCCAGGTAGACCTCGCGCACCCGCTGGTTGGCGAGGATCGTCTCGGTGTCGCCCTCGGCGATGATCTGACCGTCGCCGACGATATAGGCGGTATCGCAGATGTCCAGGGTCTCGCGAACGTTGTGGTCGGTGATCAGAACGCCGATATTGCGCGCCTTGAGCTGGCGGATGACGCTCTGGATCTCGCCCACCGAGATGGGATCGACGCCGGCGAAGGGTTCGTCGAGCAGAATGAAGGCGGGCTCGGTGGCCAGGGCTCGGGCAATCTCCACGCGTCGCCGCTCACCGCCGGAGAGGCTCATGCCGAGGTTGTCGCGAATATGGGTCACGTGGAACTCCTCGAGGAGCTGCTCCAGGCGTCCGCGACGCCCCGCGCGGTCGAGATCCTGGCGCGTCTCGAGGATCGCCATGATGTTGTCGGCCACCGACAGCTTGCGAAAGATCGAGGCCTCCTGGGGCAGGTAGCCGATACCGGCCCGGGCGCGCTCGTGCATGGCGGCTCGCGACAGGTCCAGGTCGTCGATGGCGACCGTGCCGGCGTCGGCGCGCACCAGTCCCACGATCATGTAGAAGGAGGTGGTCTTGCCGGCCCCGTTGGGGCCCAGCAGGCCGACGATGCTGCCCTGGCGGATCGACAGGCTGATATCCTGCACCACACGGCGTCGCTTGTAGCTCTTGGCCAGGTGGCGGGCGTGGAGAGTCTTCATGAGCGGGACCTTACTGCGCGGGCTGGAGGGTCATGCGGATGCGCTGGCGCCCTTCGACGCCCTCGGCCTCGCTGCGGGCCTGGACCACGCGGCGGTCGAGAAAGTACTCCAGATAGCCGCCGTCGAAGGTGTCGCCGCCCTGATGCAGTTCTGCGCGGTCGATCAGCTCCATGCGGCGCTCCGCCACATGATAGATGATGGTTCGGCCCCAGCCGCGCACCATGGGCTCGTCGGGATCGGGCTGCTGCTCCAGGTAGGCGCGCTCGCCGGTGGCGATGGCCCGGGCGAGCTGACCCTGGGGGTTGCGCTGGATCTCCACCCGGTCGCCGGTCAGTCGCATGCTGCCCTGGCGGATGTCCACTTCGCCGGTGTAGACGGCGGTGCCGGCGCGGTCGTCGAGATCGAGCCGGTCGGCCTCGACCTCGATGGGTGCCTCGGCGTCGCGGCCCTGGGCCAGGGCCGTTGCTGCGACCAGTGGCAGCAGGCAGAGCAGCAGGGCGGCGGTTCGCTTCATGGCGTCGGGTCCTCTCGGGTCGCGGGCGGGTGGTGGCCGCGCACATTGTCGGTCAGCCGCGCCTGGTTGTCATGGAGCCAGGCGTCGAAGCGCTCTCCGCGCATGCGCTGAGGAGGCTGCTGGAGCAGCGCCGGGGTGTCGCTCCAGGCGTGGCCGCTTGCGGCGTCGTAGTGGAGCACCTCGGTGTCGAGCTGCCAGCGCTCCTCGGGCGCCTGGAGTCGGGCGTTGCCGGAGAGCGTCAGCGGGTTGCCGCCGGCGCCCAGCACGCCGCTGTCGGCCGCGGCGAGCCAGACCCGTCCGGCGCTGTCGAAGAGCCGGGCGTCGGGGGTCTCGAGGCGGGTGACGTCGTCATGGGGCGTGTGCACCAGCCGCGGGGTATCGATGCGCTGGTGGGCGCGCCCCTCGGCGTCGAAGCGGGTCAGGCGCGCGCCTTCCAGATAGAAGTCCGGTTCGCCGGCCTCGTCCCGGGGCACCGTGCCCGGCTCGCGCACGCTGCGTGAGTCGAGCAGGACCACGACGCCGCCCAGCGCCACCAGCAGCATAAGGAGCCAGACCCGAAATGACGGCCGCGGCAGCGCCATGGGGTCAGCCGGCCCCGTGGAGGTAGGTATCGATCACCGCGTCCCAGTGGCCCTGGGCCTTGAGCAGGGTGTCGCATACCTCGCGGGCCGCGCCCTGGCCGCCGCTCCTGACCGTCACCCAGTCGGCGTGCTTCTGGATGTACTCCGGGGCGTTGGGCACGCTGATGCCCACGCCGGCACGCCGGATGGCGCCCACGTCGGGCATGTCGTCGCCGCAGTAGGCGGCCTGATCGAAGCCTAGCCCGAGGCGCGTACACAGATCCCGCAGCACCGGTAGCTTCTTCTCCACCCCCTGGAAGACGTGCTGTATGCCCAGGGCGGCGGCGCGGTGGCTCACCACCGGCGAGTCGCGGCCGGTGATCAGCGCCACCTCGATGCCGGCACGCTTGAGCAGCTTGAGGCCGTGACCGTCCTGCACGTTGAAGGCCTTGATCTCGATGCCGTCGGCCTGAAAGTAGAGCTGACCGTCGGTGAGCACGCCGTCGACGTCCAGGGCGAGCAGGCGGATGCGACGCAGGCGGTCCACCAGGCGGGGGTCTTGCAGCGGGAGGGTGTGGGGCATGGGAGCTCCGGTTCGGTGAGTGGGAATCAGATCACGCCGCTGGCGAGCAGATCGTGCATGTGCAGGGCGCCTACCGGGCGGCCGGCGTCGTCGACCACGGCCAGGGCGGAGATGCGGTGGTCCTCCATCAGCTTCACGGCCTCGGCGGCCAGCATCGTCGGGGCCACTCGCCTGCCGGGAACGGTCATCACCGCGTCGACGGTCAGGCCCGACAGGTCGCTGTGCTGATCCAGGGTGCGGCGCAGGTCGCCGTCGGTGTAGACCCCCGCCAGCCGGCCCTGGGCGTCCACCACGCAGGTGAAGCCGAGCCCCTGGCGAGTGATCTCCAGCAGGGCGTCGCGCAGCGGGCTGCCCAGCGGCACGCGGGGCAGACGAGCGCCGTCATGCATCAGGTCGCCGACCCGCAGCAGCAGCCGCTTGCCGAGGCTGCCGCCGGGGTGGGAGAGGGCGAACTCCTCGGCGGTGAAGCCGCGAGATTCCAGCAGCGCCACGGCCAGGGCGTCACCCAGGGCCAGGGCGGCGGTGGTGGAGGCGGTGGGCGCCAGATCCAGGGGGCAGGCCTCGCGTTCGACCCCGGCGTTCAGGTGCGCCTCGGCGTGGCGCGCCAGGGTCGAGGCGGGGCGGCCGGTCATGCTGATCAGGGGCACCCCCATGCGCTTGAGCAGCGGCAGCAGGGCGGTCACCTCGGCGGTCTCCCCGGAGTTGGAGAGCGCCAGCACCACGTCGCCGGGGGTGATCATGCCCAGATCGCCGTGGCTGGCCTCGCCGGGGTGCACGAAGAAGGCGGGTGTCCCGGTGCTGGCCAGGGTGGCGGCGATCTTGCCGGCGATATGGCCCGATTTGCCCATGCCGGTGACGATCACGCGGCCTCGGCAGGCGAGGATCAGCCGGCAGGCACCGTCGAAGTGGGCGTCGAGGCGGTCGATGAGCGCGCCGATGGCCTGCTGCTCGAGCCGCAGGGTGCGCCGGGCGCTGTCGCGCAGCGGCGAGGCTTGCGTGGCCTGGGAGGTATGTTGAGTCATGGTGGTGATTGTTGCCTGTTGCGCGGGTTCACTCAAGGGGCGCCGCCGAGGCTGGCGAGGCCTACCCAGGCCAGATAGCTCAGATAGCTGGCCGTCAGCAGGGCGCCGGGGAGCCTGCCGATCCGCCCGCGACGCTGCCACAGCAGCAGCATGCCCAGCGCCAGGGTCAGCGCCAGCATCACCGGATAGTCACGGCCCGCGGCGGCAGGATCGCTGGGCCCGGGGGCCAGCAGGCCGGGAATCGGCAGCACGATGAGCAGATTGAACAGGTTGGAGCCGATCACGTTGCCGATGGCGATATCGGGGTGGCGCTTGAGCGCGCTGGCCAC
>PUOM01000309.1 GCA_003552795.1 Halomonas sp.
AATGATGGGTTTGAGGCCGGGTGAGCCGTTGGCACATCCAGCTTCTGTTTTTGCTCACGAAGGGGTTCATTCATATACCCTACCTGATGCAAGAACAGGTAAGAGACTCTTTGATTATGTATCAAATTATTTAAAGGATAAGCATGATTTATCTGTGAACGAAATACCGAGGGCAACTTATGCTTTGCAAGAACCTTTTCCAGCAGAAGTGCCCCCACCAGCAGCAGCAGTTGCTAGGGCCTATTACTTGCTAGATGGAGATATTATGGATGATAAAGAAGATTATAGACGGTTTATGCATAGTCCCAGAGAAGATTTAGGAGGAAGAGCCTTTTCTGAACTATCAATTGAAGAAATTGAAAACTTAGATTTACCCCCGGAGCTAACTGAGTTTAGAGATGCTTTATGGTATAGGGCTAGAGAAAAAGAAGAAGGTAATTTAGATGTTATAGAAAGTTTATATGAACATTTTGCCCCCGGATTGGTGAGAAGAACTGAAGATTTGCAAAATAACTTAGATAAAAAACAGATAAGAAAAGAAGCGATGGATGTTTTGGATATGAGAAAAGAAGCTATGGGCTCTAGTGTAATGAAGCGCGCGGCAACCTACGGAACAGACTTTAATCTTCTTGCTTCTCTCACCAATAAAGGTAAATATGCGAGTAAAGATATAGATAAAAAACAGATAAGAAAAGAACCTATAGATATCATTAATGAATTACAATCGTATGATGATGTAGGGAAAGCATTTACCGAAGGATTCTGTTACGATTTAGCATTAATGCTTTATTTGAATAGTCCTAATTCTGAAATAGTTTATTTACCTGATTATTTTGAAGATGCAGGTCATTATGCTTTAAGAAATAATGGCCATTATTTTGATATAACTGGGGATATAACTGGAGAGGTGGAAGGTCGGGATATTATAATTGACAACACTATTGAAGATTTGCAAAATAGATTAGATACTAAAAAGATAAGAAAGGAAGCTATGGAAATGTTAGATGAGTGGCCCGAAGATAAGAATCTGCTTTATATTACAGGTCCACCAGGGTCAGGTAAATCTACATATGCTGATGATTTAGCTGATAGGCTTGATGCTCATTCTATAAACACGGATTTATTCTATGATCCTGATTTCTTTTTACAGGAAGATATTAGAGATTTAACCCCAGGTAGGTTTAATCTAATAGATGCTTTTGTTGAAGACACAGGAATTGATTTATCTGAGCTAGATGTAGAAGAACAAGGCCCAGATTCAATGGATAAAAGATTTAATATATTAAACGAATTCCTCCAATGGATAGATAAAAAAGTAGAGGAAGATGAAGATTTAAGGGTTGTTTTAGAGGGAGTTATTTTTCCCTATGCTGATGATGTAATCAATAGAGAAAGATATAAAGACGCTCCTGTAATAACTTCAGATATATCTTTTCCTAGGACTCAGTGGAGGCGATATAAAAGAGAAAGACAATCGGGGATGCCTTTTTATCATATTACAGAATATTTGATTAAGGCATTAAAATATCTACCGTCGGACTGGCAAGACTATAAATATATAAAAGATTGGGAAAAAGATATTGATGAAATATCTAAATCTAGTTCAGAAGATGATTCATCCCCTATAAGGTCAAAAAATGATATTATTTTAGAGGAAGGAATTGATGATGAATTTTTTGATTATCTTTTAGAATTATATAATCCTTTTTTAAGTTCGTCATATAAAAATGCAGACCATAAATACACTATATTTCCAAGAAAGGAAGAAAAGAATCCAATAGGCCTGCTTGCCCTTAAAGAAATGAAAGGGGGTGGTAATTTTATTGAAGTAGCTTTGACGCCTGACCGCAGAAATAAAGGTTATGGGGTTCAGGCTATAAATGAATTTTTAGATTTGCATGATTATGATAAGATTGGATGGACCTCCCACAAAGCAAATTTGCCCTCTATTAAACTACTTAAAAAGTTAGGTGGGGGATTTTTTGAACGCACTGTAAAGGATAAAAATCGTGTTGAAGCTGAAGGATTTTTTCGACCGGGTGGTACGGTGTCTAAAAAAATGCAAAATGCTATAGATGCCTTAATAGAAGAGAGTTCTAGTAAATACTCGGAATGGTTGGATGAGTTTAATAGGAGGAAACCTTTAGAAGAAAATATTTCAGCTGTGAATAAAAAACAGATAAGAATGGAATGAAAAATGTTGATTTCCTTTTTTGGTTGCCCTATAATAAGGAAAATGAAACTTTAGAGGAAATTAGGAATGGGCAACACACAGTTAGAAAATGCTCTAGATTATTATATCAAATATGCAAGCACGGATATTTCTATGCCAGGCAAAGAAGCAGAAACATTAATAACCGGGTTTGAACCTTTTGGGGAAAAAGACTATAATCTTTCTCAACAATTAATAGATGAATTAAGTTCAAGGGGTTTAGAGGGAACTAGAGTTGCAGTTCTGCCAGTAGATAGTCATAAAGCTATAGATAAATTAAACCAACTGTTAGATGAAATTCAACCTAGTAAAGTTATTGGTTTGGGTCAACGCTCTAGTAGGTTTAGGAATAGGTTTCCTTTCTTAGGAAATCGTAGAAATATTGATATAGAAACATTAGCTAGAAGTGGGGGCAGTAAACTTCATAGTAGTGTTAATTTTGATAGGCTGAAAAAGAAATTAGAAGAGAAAGGAGTTCCTTCGCAAATATCTGAAGATGCAGGAGGGTGGATATGTGAAGATGTTTATTTCAATATGTTAAGTTCATTAGGAGCTGATAATGCTATTTTTCTTCATCTGTTAGATAATCCTAGAATAAAAGATGATATGCTGAAAAATGTGGCTGATGCTATTGTTGAATATTTAAATTAATCATGAACAAAAAACAAATAAGAAAAGAAGCTATGGATAATAACTTTCTGAAAGATTTCCAA
>PUOM01000016.1 GCA_003552795.1 Halomonas sp.
GGCTGCGGTCGCCGATCACCCGGGAGCGGACATCGTCGACGTCGAGGACCGGGGCGAAGCTGAGATCGAGGCCGCAGGCGGCCATCTCCATGCCCAGCAGCCAGCCGGCGTCCCGGCAGAGCCGCCGGGTGACCTCGGGATGCTCGCCGAAACCCGCCGCGAGGCGCGCCATGGCCGGCAGCCGGGTGACGCCCTCGCGAAGGCGCTGGACCCGCCCCCCCTCCTGGTCGATGGCCAGCAGCAGCTCCGGGCGCACGCGGCGTATCGCGTGACTCAGCTCCCGCACCTGCCGGGCCGATTCGGTGTTGCGGGCAAAGAGGATCACCCCGCCCACCTCGGGCCGCGCCAGCAGGGTGCGCTCCGCCGGCGTCAGGGCGGTGCCTTCCAGGTCAAGCATCACCGGACCGAGGGTCTGGGGCATGGTCGATTCCTTGGCGTAAAGGGGGCAGATTCTAGGGGAAAGTGCGCCCCAGTGACAGAGATCGCCGGCGGCTCAGGAGGGCAGCACCGCTCACTCCCGGGGCGGCGGCGCCGGCAGCGGCGCCTGCATGGCCGAGACCACCACCGGCCGCAGGCGGCGGATCAGGTCGCGCACGGTGACATGCTCCCCATAATCCTTCTCGGCGATATCGCGCAGGGCGTCAAGGCCGGAGAGCGTGAAGATCACGGTGCCGAGCATGAAGTGCAGGCGCCAGAAGCGCTCGGCGTCCGGCAGCTCGGGAGTCGCCTGGCGCACCAGCTCGGTGAAGCGGGCGAAGACGCTCCCGTACTCCTCCTGAATATAGCGGCGCAGGTGGCCCTGGGCCTGGCTGTAGGCGAGCCCCAGCAGGCGCATGAAGACCTTGAGGCTGTTGCGCTCGGCGGGCACCTCCAGCACGCTGCGGGCCATGGTCTCGAGCAGCACCTCGAGGGGAATCACCTCATCGCCATACCGGGCCTGGAGCTCGTCCAGGGCGCGATGAAAGCGCGTGGTGAAGGGATCGAGGTAGCGGGAAAAGACCGCCTGAATCAGCGACTTCTTGGAGCCGAAGTGGTAGTTGACCGCGGCCAGGTTGACCCTGGCCTTGCTGGTGATGGTGCGCAGCGAGGTCTCGGCAAAGCCGCGTTCGGCGAACAGCACCTCGGCCGTATCGAGAATACGGGTGACAGTGTCGGTCTGGGCCATCGGGAGCCTTCCGGTTATAAACGACTGTTTCAAACGTAGATGAATTGTAAGCCAGCCGCAGTGGGTGGCTCAATGCCCGGGGCGAGTGCCTGTTTTAAACGCGGCTCTGCGGTGGGCGCGGGGCCGGCCGGGACTCGCCGCGAAGATCGCCAAACCCGCGTTACTGGATGGAACCTCATGCTGTATAATTGATCATCAAGGTATCCCCCACTCGTCGCTTTTCGCCTCGGAGGCCGCATGACACGCCCCCTTACCCAGCGCCAGCAGAACGTCTACGACTTCATCGTCAAGACCATCCAGGAATTTGGCTACCCTCCCACCCGGGCCGAGATCGCCCGGGCCCTGGGCTTCCGCTCGCCCAACGCCGCCGAGGAGCACCTGCGCGCCCTGGAGCGCAAGGGGGTCATCCGCATGATCGCCAGCACCTCCCGGGGCATCCGCCTGCCCGCCCAAGAACAGGAGCCTTCCGCCGAGGGCGAGGCGTCGCAGCAGGGGCTGCCCATCGTCGGCGAGGTGGCGGCGGGCAGCCCGATCCTGGCCGCCGAGCATATCGACCGCTACTGCCCCCTGCCCCCGGAGTACTTCACCCCCCGGGCCGACTATCTGCTCAAGGTGCGCGGCCTCTCCATGAAGGAGATCGGCATCCTGGAGGGCGACCTGCTCGCCGTGCACCGTACCGAGCGGGTGCGCAACGGCCAGATCGTGGTGGCGCGCCTGGAGGACGAGGTCACGGTCAAGCGCTTCCAGCGCAGCGGGCATGTCATCACCCTGCTCGCCGAGAACTCGGAGTTTGCCCCCATCGAGGTGGACCTGCGCCACCAGCCGCTGGAGATCGAGGGCATCGGCGTGGGCGTCATCCGCGGCGGCAGCGGCCAGGCGCTGGGCTAGGCAGGCACTGCGCCTGTACCAGCGCCGCCTACCCTGCGCTACCGGTGAGAAAGATCCTCCACGCCGACTGCGACTGTTTCTTCGCCGCGGTGGAGATGCGCGACAACCCCGCGCTCGCCGAGGTGCCGCTGGCCATCGGCGGCAGCCCCGAGCGGCGCGGGGTGATTGCCACCTGCAACTACCCGGCCCGGGCCTTCGGCATCCACTCGGCGATGCCCACCGCCCGGGCGCTGCGCCTCTGCCCCCACCTCACCCTGCTGCCCGGCAACTTCGACAAGTACCGCGCGGTGTCCCGGCAGATCGAGGCGATCTTCCATGAGCTCACTCCCCTGGTGGAGCCCCTCTCCCTGGACGAAGCCTTCCTCGACGTCAGCGCGGTGGAGCGCTTCTCGGGCAGCGCCACCTGGATGGCCCGCTGGCTGAAGCAGGAGTGTCTGGCACGCACCGGCATCACCCTCTCCGTGGGCGTGGCCCCCAACAAGTTCCTGGCCAAGATCGCCAGCGACTGGGAGAAGCCCGACGGCCTGACGGTGATCGCTCCCGATCGCCAGGAAGCCTTCCTGCAGGCGCTGCCGGTGAAGAAGCTCCACGGGGTGGGCCCCGCCACCGGGGCACGCCTGGACGCCATGGGCATCACCACCTGCGCGGCGCTGCGCGAGGTGCCCCTCGAGCGACTGCTGGAGACCTTCGGCAAGTTCGGCAAGCGGCTGTTCGAGCTGGCCCGGGGCATCGACGAGCGTCCGGTGCGCCTGGAGCGCGAGCGCAAGTCGGTCAGCGTGGAGACCACCTTCGCCCGGGACCTGCCGGACCTGCCCAGCTGCCGCGAGGCCCTGGCCCCGCTCTGCCAACGGCTGGAAGAGCGCCTCGCCC
>PUOM01000189.1 GCA_003552795.1 Halomonas sp.
CCGCCGAGCTGGTAGAGGGGGCGGAATCGATAGCGCATGAGAGGGATCCAGTGGTGGTCGAGAAGCGCCCCGGGAGCGACCGGGGCGCTAGGGCAGGCTTACTCCCGAATGGCCTCGTAGGCCTCGAGGATCTCGGCGCCCTGGTCGCCGGCGCGCTCCACCCACTCCTGGGTCATGGTGGCGCCGACCTCGCGCAGTATCTCGTCGAGTGCCGGGGTGGGGGTGCTGACGTGGATGCCGTTCTCCTCGAGCACGGCAATGGCATCGTCAGTCTCCTGGCGGCTCATGGCCCAGCCGCGATCCTCGGCGGCTTCGGCGGCCTCGAGCACCGCCTGCTGGGTCGCCTCGTCGAGCTGGGAGAAGGCGCGTTCGCTGACGATCACCATGTTCTTGGGTAGCCACAGCTGCGCATGGTTGAAGTGGCTCAGATAGTCCCAGGCCTTGGTATCGGCACCGGTGGCCGGCGAGGTCACCATCGCCTCGACGCGGCCCGTGCTGAAGGCGGTGGGAATGTCGGAGACCTCGACCTGGGTCGGCACGGCACCGGTCAGCTGAGCGAGACGCTCGCTGGCGGTGTTGTAGGCGCGCATGCTCAGGTTGCGCAGGTCGCTCGGCTCTTCCACCAGCTTGTTGGTGTAGATGCCCTGGGGAGGCCAGGGCACGGCGAAGAGGATGCGCAGCTGCTGCTTGGCCAGCTCCTCGGCGATGACCTCCCGGGAGGCCTCCCACAGCAACCAGGCCTCTTCATAGTTGGCGGCCAGGTAGGGGACCGAGTCGACTTCGTGGATGGCGTTCTCGTTGGCCAGGCGCGACATGATCAGCTCGCCGATGGGCACGATGTCGCGGCGCACCGAGTTCTTGATCTCCGCATGGCCGATCAGGGAGTTGTTGGAGTGAACGGTGATGTCCAGCTCGCCATCGGTGCGCTCGCGGACGTCATCGGCGAACTCGCGGATGTTCACGGTGTGGAAGGTGCGGTCGCCGTAGGGGGTCGGCATGTCCCAGCTGGTGGCTGCCTGGGCGCTGACGCTCAGGGTGGCGAAGCCGGCGCCGAGTGCGGCGGCCAGGGTCAGGTGCGGGAGGCGAGAAAAAGCGGTTCTCATGGTGAATCCTCGGCTGATGGACGTTGTTGTTGAGTCGAGTTGAGGCCTGTTGCAGGGCCATGGGGCCCGGTTGGCATCTCCTTCAGCATAGCGGCCGTTGCTGTGGAAGGTTAGAGAGCTAGCCAGCGATTGGTCAACGCTATATAGACTAATAGCTGATGATTTGATGTCAAAACGTTGATAAATTCACATCGAATTCTTATCCAATCCAGGGGGGAGAGCCATGAAGACTCTGCTGCTCAATGCCGACATGGGGGAAAGCTACGGCCCCTGGGTCATGGGGCTCGATCACGAGGTGATGCCCCACGTCGACCTGGCCAACGTGGCCTGCGGCTTCCACGCCTCCGACCCCGACGTCATGCGCACCACGGTGCGCCTGGCCAAGCAGCATGATGTCCGGGTGGGAGCGCATCCTGCCTATCCGGACTTGGTCGGCTTCGGGCGTCGCTCGCTGGCCTGCAGCGCCGAGGAGGTGGAGAACCTGGTGCTCTACCAACTGGGGGCGCTCGCGGGGATGTGCCGGGCGGAAGGCCTCGAGGTCAGCTATGTGAAGCCCCACGGGGCGCTCTATAACGACATGGCCAGAGACCCCGAGATCATGACCGCGGTGATGCGGGCGATCCTGGCCTTCGATGCCCGGCTTCCACTGATGACCCTGGCCACTCGAGATACCTCGG
Organism: Halomonas sp.; assembly: GCA_003552795.1. GTDB lineage: Bacteria > Pseudomonadota > Gammaproteobacteria > Pseudomonadales > Halomonadaceae > Halomonas. Next base: position 1,781 of record PUOM01000189.1, read on the forward strand.
TGGCGATCCAGCTGGCCCGCGAGCAGGGCGTCAGCCTGTGGTTCGAGGCCTTCGCCGACCGCGCCTACGACGGCGAGGGGCGGCTGGTCTCCCGGCGCGAGCCGGGGGCGGTACATCACGACCCGGCGGTGATCGTCGATCAGGCGGTGCGTATCGCCAGTGGTCGACCGCTCACCGCCAGCGACGGCAGCGAGCTCAGGCTTGCCGCCGATGCTCTCTGCGTGCACGGCGACAACCCCGAGTCCGTCGCCGCGGTCAGGTCCATCCGCGAGGCCCTGAATGCGCTGGAGGGTGGCGCATGAGCGGGGCGCTGACGGGCCTGCCACGGCTCGAGTCCGCCGGTCTCGATGGCTGGATGGTGCGCCTCTTCTCGCGCATCGACGAGGCCAACCTGCCCTGGTTGACCGCCCTGACGCGGCGCTGCGAGGCGGCCTTCGGCGACGCCCTGGTGGATCTGGTGCCCTCCTACACTACCCTGCTGGTGGTCTTCGATCCGCTGCGGCTCTCACCCGACGAGGCGCAGCGGCGGCTGCAGGGGCTCATCGCGGATCTCGTCCCCGACGACGCGGGGGCCGACGGCGCGATCCACGAGCTGCCTACCTGGTACGACGAGCGTGTGGGCCCCGACCTCCCGCGGGTCGCCGAGCATTCCGGCCTCTCGGTGGAGGAGGTGATTGCCTGCCACAGCGCCACCGAGTATCGCGTCTTCGCCCTGGGCTTCGCCCCCGGCTTTGCCTTCATGGGCCTGCTGGACGAGCGGCTGGAGGTGCCTCGCCTCGACACGCCCCGCCAGCGGGTGCCGGTGAACAGCGTGGCCATCGCCGGGCGCCAGACCGCGGCCTATCCCGCGGTCACCCCCGGGGGATGGAACCTGCTGGGGCGCACCACGGCACGGCTCTTCGACCGCGACCGGGAGGGCTTCAGCCTGCTGGCCGTGGGCGATCGAGTGCGCTTCGTGCCGGTGGATCGCGAGACCTTCGAGGCCCGAGGAGGCGATGTCACGCCCATGGAGGCAGGGTGATGAACCGCATGAGGAGCCCGGAGGGCGCGTTCGGCTTTCGCGTCGAGCGCGCCGGTCCGCTGGCACTGCTGCAGGATGCCGGCCGCTTCGGCGTTCGCCGTCTCGGGGTGACCCAGGGCGGTCCGGCCGATCTGCACGGCTGGGCCTGGGCCAACTATCTGGCCGGCAATCCCTGGGGAAGCGCGGCGCTGGAGGTCACCTTCGGCGGGCTGACCCTGGTCGCCGAGCGTGACCTGACCTTCGCCGTGGCCGGTGCCGACCTGGGCGCTACCCTCGACGGCGCCCAGCTGCCGCTCTGGCAGCGCGTGCGCTGCCGGGAAGGGCAGCGCCTGGCCTTCGCTTCGCCGCTCAACGGGCTGCGCGCCTATCTGGCGGTGGCCGGCGGCTTCGTCGCCGAGCAGGTGCTGGGCAGCGTGGCCTGCGTGGTCCGCGAGGGGCTTGGCGGCTTCGATGGCCGCGGTGGCAAGCTGGCCGAGGGGGAGCGTCTGGGGGTGGGTGAGCCGGCGGCCGACGTTGCCACACTCACCACGGCCCCTTACGAGGCACGCCTCGACTATCGGGCCACGGCCAGGCTGGCGCTGCTGCCCGGTGCCCAGAGCGCTGATTTCACGGGCACGAGTCTCTATCGCGCCTTCAATATGGCGTGGCGGGTGGACGATCGCGCCGACCGCATGGGCGTGCGGCTGACCGGGCCGCGGCTCGCGTGCCGGATCGAGTCGCTGATCTCGGAAGGGATCGGCCTGGGTGCCGTGCAGGTGCCGCCGGACGGCCAGCCCATTGCGCTGCTCAACGACCGCCAGACCATCGGCGGCTATCCGCGACTGGGGGCGCTGACGCCGCTCGCCGCCTCGCGGCTGGCGCAGTGTCTGCCGGGCCAGGAGGTGCACCTGATCGCTGCCTCCCGGGAGCAGGCGCTGGAGGAGCACCGACGCTTCCGGACGGTCTTCGCAGGCTGAGCGAGAAGGCGCCGGGGGTAGGGCGGTTTCAGGCGCCCAGGCCGCTCTCGCGCAGCACCTGATCAATGCTGCGCTCGGTGCGCGGGGGGCCGCCGCCATCGGGAAGCAGCTGGTGCTCCAGGGCCTGGATGCCGCTCTCCACGCAGCGCGTGATCAGCTCGTTCTTGCTCAGGCCCGTGGCCTCGGCGATCACGTCGAGGCGGGCTTCCAGTTCGCGGGAAAATCTCAGCAGATGTGGCATCTCGTCGTCTCCAGCAGGCCCATCCTCGGGCGGGTATTGCGTCAGGATAAAACGGATGTTTTATCCTGTCACGTTTCCTTACACTCAGCGTGCCACGCCGGGATGACGAGAAGATGACAGGGGGCATCCTGAAGTCTGCATGCGTCGGACGTAGCTCAGCCCCTGCCGGTCTCGACGGCCTCGGCGGCAGCGCCCTGAAACCCGAGCCAGTTCGTGAGTCGCCTTGAACTCCGCGCGGTGGGTGCTAGAGTCTATCGGCTCCTGTACGCGCCCGGGACGACCCGGTGCGCGCCTGCGCTGCGGGGACGGCCTCGCCTGGAAGGGATATCATCGAGATGGCGTGGATTCTTGTGGTCGTGGCCGGCCTGCTGGAGGTCGCCTGGGCGCTGGGGCTCAAGGCCTCGGCGGGCTTTACCCGCCCCTTGCCGAGCGTATTGACCGTGCTCGCCATGGTGGCGAGCTTCTATCTGCTGGCCCAGGCGATGAAGGTGCTGCCGGTGGGGACCGCCTATGCGGTCTGGGTGGGCATCGGCGCGGTAGGGACCGTGCTGCTCGGTATTCTGATCTACGGCGACAGCGCCTCGCCGCTGCGCCTGCTCAGTCTGGTGCTGATCCTGGCCGGGCTGGTGGGACTCAAGCTGGCCGGCTGACGGTGCGGTTACGCTAGTCCCTGGCGCTGCAGGGCCTCGGTGATGATCGGCACCGGGGTCATCAGGTGTTCGCGCATCATCGCGGTGGCGCGCTCGGCGTCGCGGGCCAGGATCACTTCCACCAGGGCGGCGTGCTCTTCGCGCTTGCGCGCCAGGGCCTGCTCCGACAGGACGGTCTCGCGCAGCCAGAGGTGCCGGTAACGCTCCACCTGGTCGAACAGGCCGTCGCGGACCTGCAGCAGGTGGGGAGAGCGGCAGCCGCTGGCGATGGCGGTATGAAACGCCTGATGGCGAGCATCCCAGACGTCGAGCAGCTCGTCGGGCGTGTTCACCTCCATCACCTTGGCCAGGGTGTGGGCCCGGGCCAGGATGCCGGCTTCCCAGCTGTCGTCACCGCGTTCGATGGCAAGCCTGAGCACCAGGCCCTCGAGTTCGGCGCGGGCATCGTAGAGGTCGGCCAGCTCGGCCAGCGACATGGGCGCGACCCGGTAGCCGCGCTGGCTGATCGCCACCACCAGGCGTTCGGCCACCAGCTGGGAGAGCGCTTCGCGCAAGGGGCCGACGCCGAGATCGTAGCGCTCCTTGAGTCGGCTCATCAGCAGCTTTTCGCCGGGCCGGAAGGCCCCGCGAATGATGTCCTGCTTGAGCCAGCGGTAGGCGCTGATACCGAGATTCTGCCGAGGGGGAGTTGTGTCCATGCCGCCTGCGTTCCTTTTCCTTTGACGACATCATAGCCGAATATCGTTGATCATGATAATCGCTGCTACTTGGCTTAAATAGCGGTATTCCTCGCATCAGCGCTCTCTCAAGACGTCTTGTGTCCAGTCGATGAGGTCGGCGGTCAGCGTATCGCTGGCGCGCCCGAAGGCCTCCACCACGCGCTCCACGGCGGTTCCCTCGCTGGTCGCGCGGGCCTCGAAGCGGCGGCTGCCGAGCAGGCGGCGGTCACGTTCATCGACGAGGTTGGCGTCCAGTCGGATCACCGCCACCGGCGTGCCCTCGATGTACTCGCTGTGAAAGACCCGCAGGTCGATGACCAGCGCCACATCGGCGCTCAGCGGGCTGTTGTCATCCACCGTGGTGGCGAGCCCGCCCCGCTGCAGGAAGGCCTCGACGAAATGGTCGCGAAGCAGCAGCGGCGCGCGCTCGCTCCAGCGTGCTCCCTGGTAGGCCTGCAGCCGGTTGGGCTCCGGCATCACCAGGATCCGCGCCCCCGAGAGCAGGGTCGGGGCCTGGGGTGTTTCGACGCGCAGGGTGATCGGCAGGGGGGCATCGTCGCTTCGCGGCTGGTCGGCGGACGGTAGCAGGTGGAGGCTGTCAGGATCGCGTTCGGAGAGCAGGGTACAGGCGGGAAGCGTGCTCAGCAGGGCCAGCAGGAGCAGGCCCCGAAGAACGGTAAGGCGTCGGCTCATGGCGAAAACTCCTCGATCGAGTCGCGACCCAGCAGGAAGTCGGCCGGGCTCTCCTCCAGGCGGCGGGTGATGCGTCCCAGGTTGCCCAGAATGCCGCGCAGCTCGCGGACGGCGGGGCCCAGGTCGCCCAGGCCCTGCATGCCGCGGCCTATGGCATCCTCGTTGTCGCCCACCAGAGTCTCGAGCTGGCGGGTCATGGTCTCCAGGCTGCCCATGGCCTGGCTGGCCTGGGTGAGGGCCTGGCGGCCTTCGGCATCGACCAGACTTTCGGCGCTATGGCTGAGGCTCGAGAGCGCCTGCAGCAGCTCGCTTGCCTCCTCGCCCAGGCGGTCGGCGACATCGACCACGTCGCCCAGCTCGCTGCTGCGCGAGGCCAGCTCGTCGCTGAGCTCCTCGATATTGGCCAGTATCCGGTCGACCCGGTCGGTGTTGTCCTCCGAGAGCAGGCGGTTGGCGTTGATCAGCAGCTGGTTGATGCCGGTGATCAGGTGCTCGCCGTCGGCCAGCAGCGTGCTGAGCGGGGAGGGCTCGGCAACGATGACCGGTGGGTCGTCGCGGCTGCCCTGCAGCCGCGGGAGATCCGGGGTGCCGCCCTGCAGCTGGATATTCATGCTGCCCGTGATGTTGGCGAGTGCCAGGCTGGCACGCGTGTCCCCGCGGATGGGGATATCGGCGTCGATGCGGATCAGGGCGCGGACCCGCCGCGGATCTTCCGGATCGAGGCGCAGGTCGGTGACGTCGCCGACGCGGATGCCGCTGAACAGCACGGCGTTGCCGGTGTGCAGGCCACCCACCGGGCGATCGAAGTCGACCTCGTAGTAGGCCACTTCGCGATCCGTGGCGGACTTGCCGAGCCACAGGGCAAAACTCAGGGCGGCGATGACGGCCACAACGGTGAAGAGGCCGATCACCAGGTGGTGGGCGCGGGTTTCCATCAGGTGTTCTCCCTGGAGGTTGTCGGCGTGATGGGCTCGGCCGCCCCGGCCGCCCCGGCGGCCGCGCGGCCGCGGGGGCCGTGAAAGTAGTCGCGGACCCAGGCGTCGTCGCTGGCCTCGACCACTGCCAGCCGGTCGGCCACCAGCACACGGCGCTGGGAGAGTACGGCGACGCGGTCGCAGGCGGTGTAGAGGGTATCCAGGTCGTGGGTGACCAGGAAGACGCTGAGCCCCAGGGCGTCGCGCAGGGTCATGATCAGGCGATCGAAGTCGGCGGCCCCGATGGGATCGAGTCCGGCGGTGGGCTCGTCGAGGAACAGCACCTCCGGGTCCAGCGCCAGCGCCCGGGCCAGGGCGGCGCGCTTGATCATGCCGCCGGAGAGTTCGGAGGGCATCTTCAGGGCGGCATCCGGCGGCAGGCCGGCCAGTGCCAGCTTCATGCGCGCCAGATCCTCGGCGTCGCCACGGGTCAGGCCGGCGTGTTCCAGCAGCGGCAGGGCGACGTTCTCCTGGAGGTCCAGGGAAGAGAACAGCGCGCCGCGCTGGAAGAGCACGCCGAAGCGGCGTTCGAGCTCGGAGCGCCGGCTCGGCGGCAGGGCGGTCAGGTCCTCGCCGAACACCTCGACGCTGCCGGCATCGGGCCGCTTGAGGCCGACGATGCTGCGTAGCAGCACCGACTTGCCGGTGCCCGAGCCCCCCACCACGCCGAGGATCTCGCCGTGGCGGATATCGAGGTCGAGATCCTCATGCACCACGTGGCTGCCGAAGCGGTTGGCGAGCCCGCGCACCCGGATCAACACCTCCGACTCGGCCTCTGCTTCCGCGCCTGCCTTGACGCCTGCGTCAGTCATCACCAGCCCATCTCCATGAAGAACAGAGCGGCCACCGCATCGAGCAGGATCACCATGAAGATCGACTGCACCACGCTGGAGGTGGTGTGTTCGCCCACCGACTGGGCGCTGCCGCTGACCTTGAAGCCTTCCAGGCAGCCGATCACCCCGATCAGAAAGGCGAATATCGGCGCCTTGCCCAGCCCCACCAGGAAGTGATTGAGGGGGATGTCGCGCTGCAGAATGGCGAGGAACTGGGTCGCCGAGATATCCAGCATGAAGATGCATACCAGGGCGCCGCCGAGGATCCCGCACAGCATGCCGATGAAGGTCAGGATCGGCAGGATCACCATCATCGCCAGCAGCCGCGGCAATACCAGCAGCTCCATGGGGTCGAGGCCGATGGCGCGAATGGCGTCGATCTCCTCGTTGGCCTTCATGGCGCCGATCTGGGCGGTGAAGGCGCTGGCGGTGCGGCCGGCCAGCAGTATGGCGGCCAGCAGCACACCGAACTCGCGCAGAAAGGCAAAGGCCACCAGATTGACGGTGAAGATGGTGGCGCCGAAGTCGCGCAGCACCGTGGCGCCCAGGAAGGCCACCACGGCGCCCACCAGGAAGGTGAGCAGGGCGACGATGGGCACCGCATTGAGGCCGGTCTGGTGAATGTGGGCGACCAGGGCGGTGACCCGCCAGCGCCAGGGGCGCAGCAGGCAGGCGAGCAGCGTGGTGAGGGTCAGACCGATGAAGCCCAGCAGCATGCGCTGCTGGTGCCAGAGCGCGGTGACGCGTTCGCCGATATCCACCAGCCAGTCGGCCAGCGGTGCCCGTCGCGGGCGTGTCGGCTCCAGGGACTTGCGCAGCACCCGGGCAACGGTCTCGAGCAGCGCCTGACGCGCCTGGGGCAGGTCCGCGGCCCACTGGCTCACGTTGGCCATGCGCTCGGCACCCAGCAGCTCCACCAGCAGGCGAGCGCCGGCGGTATCGAGTCCGGCCAGGCCGCTGAGATCGACGGCTTCATCGCCGGCGCTGCTGGCACTGTGGTGTGAGCGTACCTGCTGCCGGAGCACGGCGTAGTGTTCGAGGGTCCAGTCGCCGCTGATCTGGAGTCGGCTGTCCGTGACATGAAGTTGGCCGGGCGCGGTGTCGGTCGAGGCCATGGTGTGGAGACTCCCTCTCTGTCCGTCGGCGGCGGCATCCCTGGATGTTGACCCTTGCCATCATAGCGCTTACCTACAGCGTTGTATGCCCCTGTCGTTAACGCCTCGCGTGGCGTCGCGCGCTACTCGGGCGGATTGCCCAGCGCCTGCCAGGCCGCATAGGTGCTGAGGAAGACGCGTCCGGTCAGGTCGTCGAGAAAGTCGCTGCGCTTGAGGCGATCCATCACCGGGCCCTTGATCTCGGCCAGGTGCAGGGTCACGTCGGACTCCTTGAGCCGGGCGTTGATGGCGTCGAGGCTCTCCAGCGCCGAGGCGTCGATCAGGTTCACCGCCGAGCAGATCAGCACCACGTGCTCGAGCTCGGGGCGGCGCACTACCAGGGCGTGGACGGTATCCTCCAGGTAGCGGGCGTTGGCGAAGTAGAGGCTCTCGTCGATGCGCAGGAAGGCCACGTGGCCCAGGGTTTCCACCTCGTGGCGGGTCACGCTGCGAAAGTGCTCGGTGTCGGGGATGCGCCCCACGATGGCGCTGTGGGGGCGGCTGGTGCGATAGAGAAACAGGCCAATGGAGAGCACCACACCGCCGATGATGCCGGCCTCGACCCCCTCCACCAGGGTCAGCAGGATGGTTACCGCCATGGCCGAGAAGTCGGCGCGGGAGTAGCGCCAGGTCTGGCGGATCATCGGAATATCCACCAGGGTCAGCACCGCCACGGTGATGGTGGCGGCCAGGGTGGCGATGGGCAGGTGGTGCAGCAGCGGGGTGAAGGCGAGGGTGACCAGGCCGATGCCAAGCGCCGCGAAGAGCCCCGCCATGGGCGTCTGGGCGCCGGCCTCGTCGCTGATCACGGTGCGCGACAGCCCGCCGGTCACCGGCATGCCCGCCGAGAAGGCCGCCGCCAGGTTGGCCCCGCCCAGGCCGATCAGCTCCTGGTTGGGGGAGATGCGCTGGCGACGCCGGGCGGCCAGCATCTGGGCCATGGAGATCGACTCCACGAAGCCCACCACGCTGATCAGCAGTGCCGGGATCAGCAGGGCGCGCCACAGCGAGGCATCGAGGCCGGGCAGCGTCAGGGGCGGCAGGCCGCCGGGAATCGCGCCGACCACCGCCACGCCTGACTCGGCCAGGGCGAAGTGCCAGCTGAGCCCGGTGGTGACCAGTACCGCCAGTACCGGTCCCGAGCGGGCCAGCAGGGCGGCGGTGGGCTCGGACAGTCCCAGGCGGCGCAGCTGCGCCTTGGCGTGGCGTCGGCAGAGCAGCAGGAACAGCAGGGTGCCACCGCCCAGCGCCAGCGTCGGCCAGTGGATGGCAGCGAGGTTGGCGGCCAGGCTCCCCAGCAGGTCGATGGCGGTGTAGCCGCTGGCCTCGATGCCCAGCAGGTGCCCGGCCTGGCTGGCAGCGATAAGCAGCCCCGAGGAGGAGAGAAAACCGGCGATCACCGGATGGCTCAGGAAGTTGGTGAAAAAGCCCAGGCGCAGCAGCCCCATGGCCGCGAGCATCAGGCCGGAGAGCAGCGAGAGCACCAGGGCCGCCTGCAGGTACTCGGGGGTGCCCGGCGTGGCGACGCCGGAGAGGGCGGCACCGGTCATCAGCGCGATGATGGCCACCGGCCCCACCGCCAGAGTGCGGCTGGTACCCAGCAGGGCGTAGAGCACCGCCGGCAGGATGCTGGCGTAGAGCCCCACCACCGCGGGCAAGCCGGCGAGCAGCGCATAGGCCAGCGACTGGGGAATCACCATCACGGTGACGATCAGGCCGGCCAGCAGGTCGGCGCCGCCCAGGCGGCGGTTGTAGTGGGGCAGCCAGGTGAGGATCGGCAGATAGCGCTTGAGCATCCGTTCTTCGTTCGCCGTGGGAATATCCCTAGAGACTAAACGATATTAGTGGTCGCGTTCAGAGTTGGTTAGCATCGTGTGAAATAGCCCCACGCCCACCCCAACTGCAACCACAAGGACATCGACATCCCATGAAGCGCGAAACCATCGCCCTGCACCACGGCTACGCCCCCGATGACCAGCACTCGGTGGCGGTGCCCATCCACCAGACCACCTCGTTTTCCTTCGACAGCGCCCAGCACGCCGCCGACCTCTTCGACCTCAAGGTCGAGGGCAACATCTATTCGCGGATCATGAACCCCACCTGCGCGGTGCTCGAGCAGCGCGTGGCGGCGCTGGAAGGGGGCATCGCCGGCCTGGCGGTGGCCTCCGGCATGGCCGCGATCACCTACACCATCCAGACCATCGCCGAGGCGGGGGACAACATCGTCTCCATCAGCGAGCTCTACGGCGGCACCTACAACCTCTTCGCCCATACCCTGCCGCGCCAGGGCATCGAGGTGCGCTTCGCCGACAAGGACGACCTGGCCGGCCTCGAGGGGCTGATCGATGCGCGCACCAAGGCGGTCTTCTGCGAGACCGTGGGCAACCCCTCGGGCGGCGTGGTCGACCTCGAGGCCCTGGCCGAGATCGCCCACCGCCACGGCGTGCCGGTGGTCGTCGACAACACCGTGCCCACGCCCTTCCTGTGGCGCCCCATCGAGCACGGCGCGGATATCGTGATTCAGTCGGCCACCAAGTACATCGGCGGCCACGGCACCACCGTGGGCGGCGTCATCGTCGATTCCGGCAAGTTTCCCTGGGCCGAGAACGCTGAGCGTTTCCCGCTGCTCAACCAGCCGGATGTCTCCTACCACGGGGTCTGCTACACACGGGATCTGGGCGAGGCGGCCTTTATCGGTCGCGCCCGGGTGGTACCGCTGCGCAACATGGGGGCAGCGCTCTCGGCTCAGGCGGCCTGGAACCTGCTGCAGGGTCTCGAGACGCTCTCCCTGCGCATCGAGCGGATCTGCGACAACACCCAGCGGGTGGCCGAGTATCTGCAGGGCCACGATGCCGTGACCTGGGTGCAGTACGCCGGCCTCGAGAGCCACAAGGACCACGCCCTGGCCCGGAAGTACATGCAGGGTCGCGCCTCGGGCATCCTCAGCTTCGGCATCCAGGGCGGCCGCGAGGCGGGGGCGCGCTTCTACGATGCCCTGGGCATGATCCTGCGCCTGGTCAACATCGGCGATGCCAAGACCTGCTCGTCGATTCCGGCCTCCACCACCCATCGCCAGCTCAACGACGAGGAGCTGGTCAAGGCGGGCGTCACGCCGGATATGGTGCGCCTCTCCATCGGCATCGAGCATATCGACGATATCCTCGCCGATCTCGACCAGGCCCTGGCCGCCAGCCAGGCGTAAGCCGGCATCACGCGAGAGCGGCGCCGCTTCCTTTCCAGACCGGGGGGCGGCGCCTTTTTATTGATAGAGCGCAAGCGTTCCATGGCGCTGTCGTCCAGCGCGCCCATAACTTGAGTGCAACCTTGGTGTGTCAGGCCAAAGTGCAGCTATCAGAGCACGCCGAAGGGGCTAAGCTGCTGTCCGGCAATAACAACAACCGACGGGACACTTGGCTATGCAATGGTACGTTTATGCGCTGGCGGCGATCATGGTCGTGGCGGCGGGCGCGATCACCCAGCTCGTGTCGCCAGCCTGGGGCCCCTGGCTGGCGCTCCCCCTGTCCGCCCTTGCCGGCGCCCTGACCCTCTATGCCATCCTGGTGGCCGTGCACGGGGCCAGTGCCCGGAGGCTTGCCTCGTCGCGCTGGGGCATCTGGCTGGCGCCGCTGCGCGACTACCTGGCCCTGCGGCGCCTGGGGCACGACCTGGTGGGGCGTACCGGGGTGGCGGCCATCGCCTCGGCGGAGGTCTCGCACCATGCCGATCGCCTCGACCAGCGCCTGACCCGCCAGGAGCGTGTCGTGCATGACGCCTCCTCCAGCATGACGGCGATCACCGGCGCCATCGAGCAGGTAGCCGGCGGTGCCCGGGAGGTAGCGCAGCTGGCGACCGGCTGCCGGGAGGGCAGCGAGGCCAGCCGCGAGCAGCTCGATGTCGTTATCCAGGAGATGCAGTCGCTGGCGGAGCGCTCCTCCGCGGCGCTCGCCCAGCTGGGCGCCCTGGAGGAGAAGGCAGAGAGCGTCAAGCGTGTCACGGCCATGATCGAGGAGATCGCCGAGCAGACCAATCTGCTCTCCGTGACTGCTCCCCGCCCTAAGCGCTGACGCGCCACGGGCGAGGCTTCCCACTTCTCAGGCAGCCGCCGGCGATGTGCCGGACTTACGCAATCCTCCGTGGGCAGAGACGGACAGCCCTTCCGCCTTCAACTGGATGATGCCTTGCTGCTTGATGTTCAACGCCGCGTTGATGTCTCGGTCGTGCTGCGTGTGGCAAGCAGGGCACTCCCACG
>PUOM01000160.1 GCA_003552795.1 Halomonas sp.
AGGCTTCCTGATCCAGCGGCAGCACCTGGCGCAGCAGGGGATCTGCGGGGTCGCCCGGGCGAATGCGGGCCAGGAAGGCCTCGGGGACGCGAATCTCGAAGAGGGCGTGGCCCTGCTCGGCACCCGGGAGCCAGGACGCGTCGAGCCCCAGGCGCCGGCACAGCTCGGCGGGGTCGCGAATGGCCCCCGCCAGCTGCGCCTGCCAGGTGGGCGGAAGCGCCAGCGGCTTGGCCTCGTCGTGACGCTGCAAATGGGCGGGGCTTCGGGTTATCATGCGGCACACCAGTCAATACGGGCGAGGCGGGTTCGTGAAGCCCTGGCCTCGTCGAATGTCGATTCCCAGCGCGCTCCCGGGACCCGGGGGCGCGCTCGAACATGAGCGAGAGAAGATGGCCAACTATTCTACCAACGAATTCAAGGGCGGTCTGAAGGTGATGCTGGATGGCGATCCCTGTGCGATCGTCGAGAATGAATTCGTCAAGCCGGGCAAGGGCCAGGCATTCAACCGCGTGAAGCTGCGCAACCTGATGACCGGCCGCGTCTGGGAGCGCACCTTCAAGTCCGGCGAATCCCTCGAGGGCGCCGACGTCATGGACCTGGAGATGGAGTACCTCTACAACGACGGCGAGATGTGGTACTTCATGAAGACCGACGGCTCCTTCGAGCAGTACCCGGTGGAGAAGAAGGCCCTGGGCGACACCGAGAAGTGGCTCAAGGAGCAGGCGGTCTACACCGTGACCCTGTGGAACGACAACGCCATCAGCGTGACCCCGCCCAACTTCATCGAGCTCGAGGTGGTCGAGACCGACCCGGGCCTCAAGGGCGACACCGCCCAGGGTGGCTCCAAGCCGGCGACCCTCTCCTCCGGCGCCGTGGTTCGCGTGCCGCTGTTCATCAACCAGGGCGAGGTGCTCAAGGTGGACACGCGCAGCGGCGAGTACGTCTCCCGCGCCTGAGCCCGGCTTCGCCGGGAGCTGCGGGAGCTGTAAGTGATGAGCTGTAAGCCTTACGAAAAACCAGGTTTGTGGCAGTTTCTTGGCTTACGGCTCTAAAGGCCACGCTTCGGCGTGGCCTTCATGGTTCTGGAGAACGTGTCATGGCAATTGACTGGCGCCCCACGGCGACAATCGCGACCCTGCGCGAGCGGGCGCGGCTGCTGGCCGCGGTGCGGGCCTTCTTCGCCGAGCGCGGCGTGCTGGAGGTGGAGACGCCGGTGCTGGGCCACGGCGGCAGCACCGATCTGCATCTGGCCTCGCTTTCCGCCGAGGCGACCACCCCCGCCGGCCGCGAGCGGCTCTGGCTGCAGACCTCGCCGGAGTTCGCCATGAAGCGGCTGCTGGCGGCGGGGTCGGGGCCGGTCTTCCAGCTGGCGCGCTGCTTTCGCGACGGCGAGGTGGGGCGGCGCCACAACCTCGAGTTCACCATGCTGGAGTGGTACCGCCCCGGCTTGGCCCTCGACGCTCTCATCGAGGAGACGGCCGCGCTGGTGCGCCGGGTGCTGGGGCAAGAGTCGGAGGACGAGGCGGCACCGCTGCGGCGGCGCCGCTACCGGACGCTGTTTCGCGAAGCGCTCGCCATCGACCCCTTTACCGTGCCGCTGGCCGAGCTGCGCCGCCTGGCCGCCGACAAGGGCGGGCTGGCCATGGACGACGCCCCCCGCGACGACTGCCTCGACCTGCTGATGAGTCTGGTGATCGAGCCGGAACTGGGCCGCGAGGGCATCGAGGTGGTGGTGGACTATCCGGCCAGCCAGGCGGCTCTGGCCCGGCGCCACCGCGACCCGGAGGACGGCGAGTGGGTGGCCTCGCGCTTCGAGCTCTACCTCGAGGGGCTGGAGCTGGCCAACGGCTACGATGAGCTGACCGACGCTGCCGAGCAGGCGGCGCGCTTCGCGGAGGACAACGCCGCCCGGCGGGCGGCGGGGCTGCCGGAGGTGGCCGTCGACCGGCGCCTGGTGGCGGCGCTTGAGCACGGCATGCCCGAGGGGAGCGGAGTGGCCCTGGGCATCGACCGGCTGATCCAGCTGGCGCTGGGCAAGGCGAGCGTGGCGGAGGTAATGGCCTTCGCCACGCCGCGCTGCTAGAACGCCCCCAGCGACTGCCCCATCTGCACCTTGGCGCCGGGCTCGAGGCCTTCCGCGAAGGCCACTGGCTCCGCGAAGGCCATCACCACCGTGGAGCCGAGCTTGAAGCGCCCCATCTCCGCGCCGCGCGCCAGATGCACCGGCGTGTCGAAACGGATGCGCTGCACGCCGCCGCGGGGCAGCGGGGTGATCTGGCCGGCCCACACCGTCTCGATGGCGGCGACGATCATCGCCCCCACCAGCACCACCGCCATGGGGCCCTGCTCGGTGTCGAAGTGGCACACCAGGCGCTCGTTGCGGGCGAAGAGATTGGGCACGTGCTCGGTGGTGGCGGCGTTCACCGAGAAGAGCCGCCCCGGCACGTAGACCATCTCGGTCATGGTGCCGGCCAGGGGCATGTGCACCCGGTGGTAGTCGCTGGGGGAGAGGTAGACGGTGGCGAAGCTGCCGCCGAGGTAGCGGCGTGCGGCATCCGCGTCGCCGCCCAGCAGGTCCATGGCCGAGAAACGGTGTCCCTTGGCCTGGAGCAGCTGGCCGGCTTCGAGGGGGCCGAACTGCGAGAGCCGGCCGTCGGCGGGGCTCAGCACGCCCTCGCCGAGAGGGCGGGCGTCATCCTTCAGCGCGCGGGTGAAGAAGTCGTTGAAGGTGGCGTAGGCCGTCGGGTCGGGGTCGGCCGCCTCGCCCATGTCGACCTTGAACTGGCGGATGAAGCGCCGCACCAGGGCGTTCTTCAACCAGGGGATGCGGCATTCGGCCAGCCGTCCCACCAGCCGCGAGAGCAGGTGGTGGGGCAGGGGGTACTGGATCAGGGCAAAGAGCTTGG
>PUOM01000007.1 GCA_003552795.1 Halomonas sp.
ATCCGCCGACTCCGACAGCGCCATGAAACAGGAGAGCGCATCGAAGAAGTTGGTGAACAGCATCACGAAGATGAACGGCAGGTAGGCGACCTTGAGCGCTCCCCAGATGTCGACCTGCATCACGGCGCTGAAGTCGGGCCAGGCCGCCAGACCGCTCCACTCCACGACCACGTCACCCCCCCACAGGCGCCCCATCGGCGTCGCCAGCAGCGTGGTCAACGCGATGCCCAGGATCAGGGCGCCGTTGAAGCGCAGGATCACCAGGATGGCGGTCGCCATCATGCCGATGAAGAAGGTTGCCAGCGCCGGGTCGAAGCTGCCCAGCGTCACCAGGGTGGCCTCGCTGCCGACGATGAAGCCGGCATTCTTGAAGCCGATGAAGGTGATGAAAAGCCCGATGCCACAGGTGATCGCATAGCGCAGCGAGGGCGGAATCGCCTCGATGATCGCGCGGCGCACATTGAACATGGCCAGGGTGGCGAACATGACCCCCGACCAGAAGACGCAGCCCAGCGCCACCTCCCAGGAGAGCCCCGCTCCCTGCACCAGGGTGTAGGTGAACAGGGCGTTCATGCCCATGCCGGGGGCGACCAGGATGGGGTTCCTGGCATAGAGACCCATGGCCAGGCTGCTCATAAAACTGATCAGCACCGTGGCCGAGAGGGCGGCGGAGAAGGGGATGCCGGCGTCGCTGAGAATGGCCGGATTGACCACGATGATATACATCGAGGCGAGGAAGGTGGCGGTGCCCGCCAGCACCTCGGTGCGCAGCGACGAGCCGCGCCGTGAAACGCCAAAGTAGCGATCGAGCCAGGGCACTTTGCCGGCAGATGGCCGCGCCACCGCCTCGTCGGACAGGGAAGAAGAGGTCGGGTCCATGGGGAGTCCATTATTGTTGGTGGTGGGTAGAGCGTGTCCGGATTCGGGGCGAAGAAGTTGGCCAGCGGCCCCGGTACCGACCTGCTGACCTGACCATATGGTCATATCGCCCTGGCGCACAGCTTAGCCATGTCTTGACCGGATGGACAACCCCTGTCGACCAATGGTCAAGAGGTGCGGCTCGGGGCGCCATGGCGATGCCTGGGTTGGCGGTGATTACCGAGCGGGCAGGGCAAGATTGCCCTGCCGCAGTGCGCGCAGGGAGGCAGGAAAATGGCCGTCGTCAGCGGCCGCCCGGCGTCGCCGAGCTGAGGTCGTGTCAGACGCCGGCGTCGCGCCGGTGCTGGCAGCGTCCCGAGGCCCAGGTCTCGGCCACTGCGCGGTCGTCGCCCAGCATCATCAGCGCGAAGAGCGTCTCGCCGAGGGTGCGACAGCGCGCGGTGCGGCGCGCCAGCAGCGGCGTGGCCGCGGGGTCGAGCACCAGGAAGTCGGCGTCCATGCCCGGGGCCAGGCGGCCGATGCGCTGATCCAGCGATAGCGCCCGAGCGTTGCCCAGGGTCAGGCCATAGAAGCCCTGCCAGGCGGTGAGCGGCTGGCCGCGCAGCTGGCCCACCTGATAGGCGCCCTTGAGCGTGGCCAGGCCGGAGAGGTCGGTGCCGCCGCCCACGTCGCTGGCGTAGGTGACGTTGAGCGCCATCTCTCTGGCGGCCTGGCGGTCGAAGAGGCCGCTGCCCAGGAAGAGGTTGGAGCTGGGGCAGAAGGCCAGGTTGGCCCCGCGCTCGGCCAGGCGTCCACGCATCTCCTGGTCGAGATGGATGCCGTGGGCAAAGGTGCTCCGCGGACCCACCAGGCCCGACTGTTCATAGACCGCCAGGTAGTCGCGGCTCCCCGGGAAGAGCTCCGCCACCCAGTCCAGCTCCCCGGTATTCTCGGCCAGGTGGGTCTGCAGCCAGAGGCTCGGGTCGCTGCGCAGTAGGGCGCCGGTGGCGTCGAGCTGGGCGCGGGTGGAGGTGGGCGCGAAGCGCGGCGTCAGGCTGTAGCCGAGTCGCCCCTTGCCATGCCAGTCGCTGATCAGCCGCTCGGAGTCGCGGATGCCGCCCAGGGTGTCGTCGGTGAGCCCTTCGGGGGCGTGGCGGTCCATCAGCACCTTGCCGGCCAGCATGCAGAGCCCGCGCCGCTGGCTCGCGGCGAAGAAGGCGTCCACCGACACCGGGTGGCTGGAGCAGAAGACCTGGGCGGTGGTGGTGCCGGCCCTGAGCATCTCGTCGAGGAAGGCCTCGGAGAGAGCCTCGGCGTGCTCGCGGCTGGCGAACTCAAGCTCTTCGGGAAAGGTGTAGTCGTTGAGCCAGTCGAGCAGCTGACGCCCGTAGGAGGCCATGATCTCCAGCTGCACATAGTGCACGTGGCTGTCGATGAAGCCTGAGGTGATCAGCTTGCCGCGGTGGTCGATCACCTCGATGCCGGGGGGCAGGTCGGCGGCCAGGGTGGTGTAGTCGTCGATGGCCCGGATGCGGCCATTCTCGACCCAGAGGCCGCCGTCCGAGAAGTGACGCACGCTACCCGGGGCGGGGGTGTCCTCGTCGCCGGGGTCGGCATCGAAGCTCAGCAGTTCGGCGCGCAGCAGGCGCGAGTCGTTCGTTGGCATGATGTCAGAGACTCTTTCCATGTTGGTATGCAGGAGCCCGATTCATCGGGCGAACCGCCGCGAAGCGGCGGCAGGGGTGGGCGCCGTCAGGAGGCCTACGGCGCCCATCGCGCAATGAATTGCGCTCCTACGGGTGGCGGCTTATCAGCATGATCAAGAAAACATCCGTCGCAGCTCGGCAGAGTCGAGGCCGCGCTGATCGGGGCGTTCGACGCTTGCCGTCAGCGGCAGGAGCTCGGCGAGGGTGGCTAGCGCAATGGCGTAAGGGGTCTTGTCGCCTCCGGTGCCTCCGGCCGCCATGCCGATGGGGCAGCGTACCCGGTCGAGCGCCGCCTCCGTGTGGCCGGCATCGCGCAGCCGCGAGCGA
>PUOM01000043.1 GCA_003552795.1 Halomonas sp.
GGGGCGGCGGCCCTGCCGCCGCCCCGGTGCTCCGGCGACCGATACCGCTATTAGTCGTCGGGCACGGCCATGGCCCCCTCGAGACGCGATAAGCCCCGAATCGAAGCCGATACGAACGCGCTCCATCCGCGGCGAGCCGCTCCTCATGGACACGACTCAAACGCTGGCCTGCTCATCACGGGATGCGGGCTGCAGCTCGTGATCGAAGACCCCGGCCGCCTCGATGGCAAAGGTCAGCTCGGAAAACGCGCGCTCAAAGATATCCTCCGTCCAGGGCTGACTGATGCCCGGCACCTCGAAGCTCCTCATGCCGCGGTCGATCGCCAGGTAGACATCTCCACCGACAAAGCCGATCTGAGGCGTGCCGCCGGTCTTCGCGTCCAGTTCGACGCACTTCTCCATGATGGCAGGGGTCAGGAGGCGGCGCGCTGCCACCTGGTCGGACGCATAGACGTCGTAGATATCCGTGAAGTCATCGCTCTCCAGCACCACCTTCTGCTCGGACTGGAAGGGGTTCAATGCCTTGACACCCCTTCTCTTCTTGACCAGCACCTGCTCCTCGATGGCGCTATCGGAGGCGACATGGATCAATAGACCACTGAAAACCGTCGTGTAATTATTGGATTTCTTAGAGGATTTGTTTCGCCGCTTCAGCTCCGCATCGACCAGCTCAAACGGGTGGCCCGCAAAGGTTTTTCCATGAATAAAGTCCGAAAAACTGGAGCGGTCAAAGTTGGGAAGAAGGCCAAGCTTCCTGTAAGTCGGTATCTTTCCCGTCCTGGAACCCTGCGAATAGCTCAAGCCAAGATCGCCGCAGAGCCTTTCCATCAGCTGCTTCTTGGCACGCACACGCAGCTTGTTACTTTTCTGAAAGCAAAGAATGAAGATGGCGGCGCCACCTATCATCAGAATGACAAAACCGGCTTGAGGTTCCAGGTTCAGGTACCAAACCCCCAGAGCCGCAACGACAAGCACCGTCAGGCCACCTGCCTTGGCGAGCATCTTGTTCCTGTCGTAAAGCGCCTTGCGCTCCTGTTCCAGGTCGGCAAGCGCGCCCTTCAACGCCTGGGGTGTTTGCCGATCGCCAAGCGTCTCCCTGTAGTGGGTGTAAACGTCGGATGACGGCTGTTCTTCCTCCATGCGTGATAGCGCCTGACGAGCCCTTGAATGCTTGCGGAATGCCAATATGACAACGGACGCGAACACCGCAAAAAAGAGTACATTAAAAAACCCTAACGCAAGAACATTACCCATATATCACCCATTATCATTTACTTGCCATCCACGACCCCTCAAGCATGGCGACTTATGCTCGACCATAAACAAGGAGAGCCATCACCCCAGATGTTCCGCCGCGGAGACCGGCTCACGCAGGGAGCCCTCCTCGAGCTCGAAGAACGGCATGGCTCTGACGCCGACCAGGCCAGCGATGACCGTCCCCGGAAAGATCTGGACGGCGTTGTTCAGGCGGGTCACGGAGGCATTGTAGTAGCGCCTGGCGGCGGAAACGTTTCCCTCGACCTCGCGATAGGTGTTCTGCGCATTCTGTATGGTCTCCGCCGACCTGAGCTCCGGATAGGCCTCGGAGACGGCGAACAGCTGCCTCAAGGCTCCCTGCAGCTGCCTTTCCGCCTGCAGATGGCTCTCGACCTGGCCGGGGTCGCCCTTGTCGTAGGGAGCCGCGGCCCGACTTCTCAGCTCGGTGACCTCGGTGAGCAGTGACTGCTCGTGCTCCATGAAGCGCTTGGCCAGCGCCAGAACATTGGGTATCACATCGTGGCGCTTGCGCAGCTGAACATCGACGGATGACAGGGCCTCCTGGGCGCGATTACGCCGCCGAATCAGGGCCACATACCAGACATAGCCCCCCACCAGGGGGACCGCCAGAACCAGAATCAAGACGATGCTGCCAGCTTCCATATCGGCCTCCTGCACTACTGCTGGGACGGCGCAGGGGCCGGATCGGCCTCACCGCTGCCGGTGGCTTTCTCCTTGAGGGTGCGGAACTTCTTCGACATGCCGTCCAGCTTCGCCTCCCACTCGGGGTCGGGCGTCTGCCCCTCGATGGCCTTGAAGTAGGCCTGCATCATGCAGGTGATGGCGAAGGGCTCGAGCACCGCCACCTTGACGCTCCAGGCGAACAGCAGCGCAACCACCACGCCGGTGGCCGACCAGCCGCCGGGGATCAGGTAGGCGACCAGGGCCGCCGGGGCCAGCATCACCAGGAAGACCACGAAGGAGAGCCCGTAGACGATCAGCGCCAGCCAGGCGGCGTTCTTGAACATCGGCTTGAGGTTCTGGCCGTAGAGCACCAGGCCATCGCGCGAGGCGCCCCAGGGGTTCTCGGCCCGGGTGCGGAAGCTGTAGGCGAGAATCACTTCGTCGATAAAGCCCACGGCGATGCGCAGGAACATCTGCACTACCCGCAGGAACTGCTGCGCCCCGGGAATCGGCAGCAGCCGGAAGATCCCGCGGACCAGGCCGGTCAGGGCCTTCAGCACGCCCTTGATCAGCTGATCCACGGCAAACAGGGCGCTGGCCTGACCGAAGCGCTCCTTGACCGAGGCGGTGGCGTGCTGAATCTGGCTGCGCCCGTGGGGCAGCGACTGCCCCTCGAGCAGCTCCACCAGCACGGCGATATGGCCCGCCTTGACCATGTAGAGCAGATACTCGCGCAGCACGTACATGATGACGCCGACGATACCGAAGCCGATGGCGCCGCCCCAGAAGGTGGTGGCCGCCCGGAAGCCTTCATCGCCGAAGCCGCCGATGCCCCAGCCGACGCCGGCCCCCACGCCGGTCATCAGCACATAGGCCAGCGCCACGCCGAAGTAGACCGCCAGCCGAAAGAGCAGAAAGGGCATGGTCTTGACCATCAGTCCCACCGACTGACCGATCCGAAAGTCCCACATGAGTCCTCCTGTCGTATGAGCAGCAATATCAGATACCGACAGGCTAGACGCGGAGCGCTGCCGGGGCCCCCTTCATATAAACGGGGCCCGGCCGCGTCCAACCGCTATGCGCCCCACCGCTAGACGCAGGATCGGGTGGTCCACTCGTCGGACTCGGTGGGGCCGCGCCGGCACTGATGCTTGCGCTCCACCCGCACCAGCTCCCAGCGGCCCGCATCCCGCGGCTCGAAGGTGAGCCGGTAGCGCCAGGCCCGTGAGGCGTCATCCTTCAGGTTGTCGAGGGTCAGCATGATGCGCACCTCTCCCGAGTCCAGCATCCACTGCTCGATCTGCTCCCTGGTCACCGGGTTGGGCAGCTCTCGGCTGTAGTGCTTCCGGGCCAGGGTCACGGGATCGCGCGTGACCGTCGTATCGGGAAGATCAAACTCGAGGTAGTCCGTCGCGGCCTCGCCGGCCGGTTCGGCCGAGGCAGCCTGCCCATCGGCCTCCCGCTGCCAGACGCGCACAATGGGCGCGGGATAGGTGGGCGGCAGACCGGCCCAGGCAAGATGCCCGCCTGCCTCGCTCAGGGCGAGCGCATGGGCAGGCCCCTGGCGAGGCATGGGCAGCGCGTCGGCCGCCGCTTCGGCGTCGACCGCGGTCAGTAGCCCCTCGGGGATCTGCTCGGCACGTTCGACCGCCTCGCCCGTCTCCAGAGAGAAGCGCTGCGCGTCCCGCCCGCAGGCCGCCCAGACGCTCTTTCCATCGGCCGTGAAGGCGACCTCCCGGCATCCCAGGCTGCCCGCCAGGGAGTGCAGCCGCTCCCCCGTTGTGGGGTCCCAGAGCTTGAGCGACGCCTTCGGCACCACGCCGGGATTCCAGCTGGTGCTTGCCAGAACGCTGCCGTCGGGGCTGAAGGCCAGGCCGGTGACGGGAAGCGTCCACTCCACCTCCGGGGAGCGATGGCCATCCAGCTGCTGTTTCCGCTTGCCGGACGCCACCTCCCACACCGTCAGGGACGACTCGCCGGCACTGGCCAGTCGCGTACCGTCGGGAGAGAGCGCCAGCTGCTCGGCGCTCTCCTCCAGCTCGATCTCATGCTGTATCTCGGCGGCCTGCCAGTCCGCCGGACCGCTTCCCAGGGCCAAGGCCGGCAAAAGGCCGCCCGCCAGACCGAGGACAACGCCAGGATGCCATGCCCCGTGCCGAATCCCCTTGCCGAGTCGCCATTGCATCATCATCTTTACCTTCCTCCGGTTTGCGGGACTCCTGTGGTTATCTGCCCCCCCGCTAGCCCTGCTGGCCGTCGGGCGCCGCCACCGGCTCGGGGTCTTCGGCCTCCATGCGCAGATAGGCTTCCAGCTCGCCGCGAATCTCCGGGACGATGTCATCGGCGTGGGTAATGCGC
This sequence comes from Halomonas sp., assembly GCA_003552795.1. Classification (GTDB taxonomy): domain Bacteria; phylum Pseudomonadota; class Gammaproteobacteria; order Pseudomonadales; family Halomonadaceae; genus Halomonas. The sequence goes on from PUOM01000043.1 coordinate 4,300, forward strand.
ATGTAGAAGATCGAGAAGTAGATCACCTTGACCGAAGCGGCCATGCGCTCCAGCACCACGCTGAACAGCTTGGCGATCCACAGGGCGATCAGAACGGGCAGAGCCGTGATGGGCAGGGTGTCCGGCAGCGGCCCGGCACCGGCCATCGCCGTGCCCGCCAGAGGGTCACCCACATAGTAGGCGGACTGCGGATCGCCCACCCAGATGCCGATCAGCAGCCCCACCAGCACCATCAGGGCATAGATCGGGAACATGATAGTGCCCACGGCCCGGGCCGCCACGTCGATCCCGAACACACCGGCCAGGGTCTCGGGCACGTTCTCCTTGAGCCGCTTCATGCGCGATATGCTCTCGCGAATGCCGTAGCCGTCGATGACCACCGAGGGCAGCAGATAGTGGTTGACCAGGTCCCATACCTCACGGAGCCCTTTCAGCAATATCGCCATCAGCACGCCAACGCGACCGATACGCAGCGCCCAGCTCAAGGCTCCGTTGAACACCATCTCGAACAGCGCGATGAGCCGGCTGGCCCCCTTGAACTGCTTGACCCTGGCCTTGGCTTCCGACGCCGTGCGCCGATGACCTTGCAGGGCCTCGCTGACCAGCCAGCTCTGCCGGAGCTCCTGTCGCACGTAGTAGAAATACTTGTAGACGAACATCAACAGGCACAGCAGCAGCGCCGGGGTACCGATATCACCGTTGTTGACCCACAGGGCGATCACGCTGATGAAGAACAGGCTGGCCATCACCGCTCCGTAGACGGACATGCGAATCCAGGGCCTGAGAATCCCCGGGTCGCGTCCCACGAGGGTGAAAGTGTGCTTGAGCAGATAGCCCAGCTGAACGACGCGCTCCTTGACGGCGGGCTGGCGTAATGTGTCGGACACCATAACGTTGACTCCCATGAACAGCCTGATGGACGGAGACCCTCATGTTCGAACGCGAGAAGCTCGACGTCCGCGGGATAGGGATAGGTTAGCGATTTCACTGTGCTAAGCCCCATCCGTTTAAAGGGGGCAGCCTGGCACTGGCAACGCTAAGGTGATGGTTAGAGAGACGCTGGCAAGGTACCTTGTCGATACCTCAGCAGGTGAAGAAACGGTCAAGGGAGGGCCGATGTCAGTCAGGTACTTGCTCACTACTACGGCTCTGGCCGCCGCGGGGCTGGCCACATCGGGCCCGCTTCAGAGCCAGACGACCGAGCTGCCCGAGCCCCGGGGAGCCGTCCAGCTGATCGTCGCGGGCCAGATCGACGCCACCAACCAGGGCGACGAGGCGCACCTGGATAGCACGCTGCTGGAGACGCTGCCTCGTCACGAACTCGAGACCTCCACCTCGGTGACAGACGGCGTCAACCACTTTGAGGGCTTTCTGATGCGGGATCTGCTGGAGCGGCTGGACGCCGAAGGCGACACCGTGGCCGCTCTCGCGCTGAACGACTACCTGATCGAGATTCCCATGGAGGACTTCCACGACTACGACGTGCTGGTGGCCGACACCATGGATGGCGAGACGCTATCGCCCCGGGACAAGGGGCCGCTGTGGATCGTCTATCCCAGGGACGATCACCCCGAGCTGCAGGATATCCGCTATGACTATCGCTGGGTCTGGCAGCTGTATCATCTCGAGATCCAGTGATGTCCACACGCCGCCCCGCCTATGTGCTGCCCGGGTTGGCGATCCTGGCCTTTGCCACCTTCCTGGGCTTCGCCCTGTTCAGGCTTTTTCTGGTCGAGCAGGATATGCGCGACAACGTCGATGAAAACATGCTGTGGGTGACGGCCCAGGCCCAGGTGGCCAGCCACCGCTTCGATCAGGCCATCAGCCGTCAGGCGCTGGGCCAGGGGCATGACGACCCCGACCTGCGCTTCGATGTCCTGTTCAGCCGACTGATGCTCATGGACGACGGTCCCCAGCGCCGCTACCTCAGCCAGGCCGGCCTCGAAGCGTCACTGGATAGCGCCCTGGCTCATCTCGAGGCCATCGATACTCTGCTGACGGAGCCGCGCGGCGACAGCGACAGGATCCTGGCCATCCAGGGCGAGCTCGATCCGCTGATGACGGGACTCAACCGTCTCGCCACCGGCGTGATGAAGGAGGAGTGGGAAGCCACCGGCGCGCGCCTCGATACCTATCGTGCCAGCCTGGTGCAGGTGATCGCCTCCGTGGTCGGCATCCTGATCTGCGGCCTGCTGCTGATCAGCCTGCTGATTCATGCCCTGCGTCAGCGCCGCTCGGCCCAGCGGGCGCTGATGGCGGCGCGGGATCATCTGGAAGACAAGGTGGCAGACCGCACCCGGGAGCTCGAGACGGAACGCCGACGCGTTGTCACGGCCATCGATACGGCACCGGACGGCTTCGCCGCCTTCGACGGCGAGGGGCAGCTGCTGCTGACCAACCCCAAGCTGAACGAGCTGCTTCCGCTGCCGACGGAGCCTGCCCGCGCGCCGCGCACCCTGGACGCCCTGCTGACTCTGATTCGCCGCCAGGCCCGCAGCGAAGAGCACGATCCCGGCAGGTCCGGTCCCGGGCCGGATGGCGCCATGCAGTGCGACCTGGAGCTGGCGGAGCACGGCTGGCGCCAGCTGACGATTCGCCCGACCGGAGAGGGAGGCAGCATCCTGCGCGTCGCCGATATCACCCGCTACAAGGCCGCGGCCGGCGCGCTGGAGCGCGCGCTTCAGCGCGAGCGGGGCGTCAGCGAGTTCTATCGCAGCTTCGCCGCCATGGTCTCCCATCAGTTCCGCACGCCCCTGGCGGTCATCGACTCGGGACTGCAGCGGCTGATCAGACGCCACGACGCCATGGAGCCCGCACGGCGCCTGGCGCGCTATCATCAGCTGCGCGAAGCGGTGGCACAGATGACGCGTCTCGTGGAGAGCTCCCTGACCGCCGCCCGCCTCGACGGCGCCCAGGTCGAGGCGAGACCCGAGCGGTGCAACCTCACGGATCTGGTGGAGCAGGCGTGTCGCCTACAGAATGAAGCCCAGGGTGAGTCGCGCATCCGGGTGTCCGCCCCGACCTCGCCCCTGTTCGCCTGGTGCGACCGCAGCCTGGTGGAACAGATCCTGGCCAACCTGCTCTCCAATGCCCTCAAGTATTCACCCGCCACGGAGCCGGTCGATGTGCGCCTGGGCGCGACGGCTTCCCGGCTTTACTGCCGCGTCGAGGATCGCGGCATCGGTATCCCCGCCGATGAGCTGCCGCGCCTTTTCGAGCGCTTCTTCCGTTCACGCTCGGCCAGGGAGGTATCGGGCATCGGCCTGGGGTTGAACATCGCCCGTCACCTGGCCCGGCTTCAGAACGGCGATATCACGGTGTCTTCCGAGGAGGGCGAAGGCACCATCTTCACCCTCTGGCTGCCTGCCACGACCGGGAGGATTCAGGATGTGGACCCCCACTGAACGAGACGCCCAGCGCGGTCTGATTCTCTGCGCCGAGGATCAGGAGTCCCTGCGCACCGACATCAGTGACGAGCTCAGGGAAGCCGGATACGGCGTGCTGGAGGCGACCGACGGCGATGAGACGCTGCGTCAGATCCATGCCGCCGCTCCCGACCTGATTCTCTGCGATATCAACATGCCGGGACGCAACGGCTACGAGGTGCTGGCCGAGATACGCCGCCTGCGCCCCGATCTCGCCGATATGCCCTTCGTCTTCCTCACCGCCCTCAGCGATCCCCGAGAGGTGGTGGAAGGCAAGCGGCTGGGCGCCGATGACTATCTGGTCAAGCCCATCGACTTCGACCTGCTGCTGGCCACCATCGATGCGCGCCTGCGCCAGGTGCGCCGCATGCGCGACAAGACGGCTCGGGAGATCAGCGAGCTCCGCGAGGCCATGGCCAGCCTGCGCGTGCAGGCCACGTCCCAGGCCTTCGCCGGGGCCACTCGCGCGCTCGACCTGATCGCCCCGGGCATGCTGCTGCTGGATGCCCGCGGGCAGGTGCTGTTCGCCAACCGGGCCGCCAGGGCGCTGGCCCGGGCGGAGAACGATCTCCAGCTGGGTGATACCCTGGCCTCCACCCATCACGCCCAGGCACGTCAGCTGCGCCACACCATCCGCCAGGCGCTGGCGGCCACTTCGGAACATGAGGTGCACTGCCTGCGGCTGAGTCGCCGGGGCGAGCGGCGAGATCTGCTGGTTATCGCCTGCTCGCTTGGCACCGTGCACGATGATCTGCCGACGCCGCAGCCGACCGCGGTGATACTGCTCTCGGACCCCGAGCAGAGGGCGCATATGCCCCAGGAGGTGGTCGCTCACCTCTTCGGACTGACGCCCACCGAAGCCAGGATCGCCCTCTCCCTCGCCGAGGGGCTGCGCACCGAACAGATCGCCAACCGGATGGGGATCTCCTCCACCACGGTGGCCTTTCACCTGAGAAACCTCTTCCAGAAGACCAGCACCCACCGCCAGGCCGAGCTGATTGCCGTCATCCTGACCGGGGCCATGACGGTAGCGCTGGAGGAGAAGGCGGGCGGCGAGACATAGCAGCGGGCGGGCGACGTCCCCTCCAGATCGGGGCCACCAGTGGTATCATCCCGCCCCCTTCGCTCATGCTGCAGGAGTCCTCATGCCGATCCTCAACGCCATCGTCCATCGCATCGAGAAGCCCGACGGCGCCGCGGCCCGGCTGCTGGCAGCCGACCGGTCGCTGCCGCCTGCCGACGCCCTGGACGCGCTGCTGGAAGGACTCAACAAGGCCTACCACGCCAAGAGCAAGGCGTGGGGGCATTTTCGCGATGCCGACGATACCGAGGGTGCGGCACCCTCCCCCCTGGCCGCGGAGCTCGCCGACTATCTCGCCGAGCGGCGGGACTTCGTTGCCCTGACCCGCGCCATCGCCGAACGCCTGGCCCCGCTGGTGGAAGCCCACCTGCCCCTGGGCGGCGACCTGCTCTGCCTGGACACGCGCTTCGGCGACGCCCGCTTCCTGACCCTGGCCCTGCTGCATCACCGCGAGGGCTTTGCCGTGGATGACACGCTCAACGTGACGCCGGCGCGCCAGCTCAACCTGGCCCAGATGAGTCTGGCGGCGCGCCTCGACCTGGCCCAGTGGCAGGCCGGCGACTCCCGTCAGTATCTCTCCTGGACCCGCGATCGAGGCGGCAAGGCGCTGGCCGAAGGCTTTGCCGCCCTGCTCGGCGCCGTGGAAGGGGTCGACGCCTCAGGCGAAACCCGCACCCTGCTCAAGGCCTTCAGCGACTACGTGGAGCAGGAGGACCTGCCCGAAGAGGCGAGCCGAGAGAAAACCGAGGCGCTGATCGACTACGCCAGCGACCAGGCCAGCCGCGGCGAACCCATCACCCTGGAGGAGCTCTCGGAGGTCCTCGACGAGCAGCAGCCCAAGGCCTTCTACGACCATATCCGCAACGCCGATTACGGCCTCTCCCCGGAGATTCCGCCGGACCGGAAGGCACTGAACCAGTTCAGGCGCTTCACCGGACGTGCCGGCGGCGTCTCGATCAGCTTCGACTCCCACCTGCTCGGCTCCAGCGTGGAGTATGACGAGACCGCCGACCGTCTGATCATCAAGCAAGTCCCCAAGCAGTTGAAAGAACAGCTGAAAGGAGACAGGTAAGACAGTAGCGAGTGAACATATTCATGCCTGCAGCATGACGATATCGGTATATGCCCTTCGGCATGCCCTGATCTAGAGTGGGTCCTGACAGCACGTGAGTCACCGCAGAGTGCTTTCCTCAGGACATTGACGATGAGAGCCACCGCAAGGGTTTCCGATACGCTCGATTTCCTCCAGCCCCATCGCCTGCCATGGCTGCTGGCCGGCAACGCCTATCTGCTCAGCGGTTTGCTGGTCGCCATTATCTTCACCCGCTCGAGTCTCTCGCCCACGCTGATTCTTGTCAGCCTGTTGCTGCTGCTGATCAACAACTCGCTCGGCTGGCTGTCGATTACCCACTTCAAGCGGCTCGAGCGCCGGCACTGCTCGCGACTGCAGGCGGAGCGCGAGGCTAACCGACGCCTCATGGAAGAGATCAAGGAGCACAGGGCAGTGGAAGCGCGCCTGCGCCACATGGCCTGCATCGACGGCCTGACGGGCATCGCCAATCGCCGCCACTTCTTCGAGCTGGCCGAGCAGGAGCTGCGACGCGCCCGCCGCGACGGCACACCGCTAGCGCTCTGCATGGTCGATGTGGACCTCTTCAAGCAGCTCAATGACCGCCACGGCCACGGGGTGGGCGACCTGGCCCTTTCCATCGTGGCGGAATGCTGCCAGTCGGTGCTGAGGGAGTCCGATGTACTGGGCCGCTATGGCGGCGAGGAGTTCGTCATCGCTCTTCCTCTCGCCGACCTCGATACCGCGGCGGCCATCGCCGAGCGACTGCGGGAGAGCGTCAGCGCGCTGAGGCTGCCGATGCTCGACGCTGTGACGCCGCTGACCGTCACCGTGGGCATCAGCCGCATCGAGGCCGGGGAGTCGGCGCTTGACCCGGCCCTGCAGCGCGCCGACCGGGCGCTCTACGCGGGCAAGGCACGGGGACGCAACTGCGTGGTGGTGGCCCCTCGGCTGCTGCCGGACACGCCTTCCACGTCACTCGGAACCGACTGGGCCTCCAGCCTGATGACACGCCCCTGTGCGGATGCCGCCACTCGCGCCCCCGGGCTGCTGGCAGCTGCCTTGACCGTCGAGCCACCTCGGGGCCCGGTCTGATCAGAGGCGGGCCGGGGGTGCCGCGGGCTCGTCGGGCTGTTATCGTCGACGCATGCGCCCCCTCTTCCCGCCCTGCCGAGATCCCCGATGAGTTCACGCCCCGACCCGCGGGTCCTGCTACGCCTGCTGGGCCTGCTGGCCACCTATCGATGGCGCCTGGCCCTGGCGGCCCTGGCACTGCTCGCCGCCTCGGGCAGCGTCCTGCTGCTCGGCCAGGGGCTGCGCCTGGTGATCGACCAGGGGTTCATGGCCGCCGACCGCACCGCCCTGGGCCGTGCCCTGGGGCTGATGCTCGCCGTGGTGAGCGTGCTGGCGCTGGCCTCGGCGCTGCGCTACTACCTGGTGACCTGGATCGGCGAGCGGCTGGCCGCCGACCTGCGCCGCCGGGTCTTCGACCACCTGCTGAGCCTGGAGCCCGGTTTCTTCGAGAGCGCTCAGGCCCCCGGGCAGGCCGCCGGCGAGATCACCTCCCGGCTCACCGCCGACACCAGCGTGCTGCAGAGCCTGTTCGGCTCCTCGGTCTCCCTGGCCCTGCGCAACCTGCTGATGCTGATCGGGGCCGTGATGCTGATGCTGGTGACTCAGCCCTGGCTCTCGGCCATCGTCCTGCTGGGCATCCCCGCCACGGTACTGCCGATCCTGTGGTTCGGGCGGCGGGTGCGGCGGCTGTCGCGCACCAGCCAGGATCGGGTGGCGGAGCTCGGCCGCTATGCCGAGGAGGCGCTCTCCGGCATCCGCACCGTCCAGGCCTTCACCCACGAGTCCCGCGACCGGCGCGACTATGCGGGTCGCGTCGAGGAGGCCTTCGCCAGCGCCATCGAGCGCACCCGCCAGCGCGCCTGGCTGACCGGTATCGCCATGCTGGCGGTGTTTGCAGCGGTGGGCATCATGCTCTGGCAGGGCGGCCAGGCGGTGCTGGCCGGCACCATGACCCCCGGCGAGCTCTCGGCCTTCGTCTTCTATGCGGTGCTGGCGGCCGGCGCCGTGGCGACCCTGGCCGAAGTGGCCGGCGACGTGCAGCGCGCCGCGGGGGCCGCGGAGCGCCTGCTCGAGCTGCTGGATGCCCGGCCGCGCATCGCGCCGCCGGCGCATCCGATGCCGCTGCCCGAGCCGCTCGCCGGCGAGCTGCGCTTCGAGGATGTGCGCTTCACCTACCCGGGGCGAGAGACCCCGGCGCTGGCCGGCCTCGATCTGACCATCCGACCGGGCGAGCGGGTCGCCCTGGTGGGACCCTCCGGGGCCGGCAAGAGCACCCTGCTCGCCCTGCTGCTGCGCTTCCACGATCCCGACGCCGGCACCCTGCGCCTGGACGGCATCGACCTGCGCGACCTGGACCCCGGAGAGCTGCGCTCGGCCCTGGGCCTGGTGGCCCAGGAACCGGTGCTCTTCTCGGGCACGGTGGCCGACAATCTGCGCTACGGCGACCCCGATGCCGACCCCGAGGCCCTGCGCCGAGCGGCCCGGGACGCCAACGCCCTGGCCTTTATCGAGGCGCTGCCCCAGGGCTTCGACACGCCCCTGGGGCCGGGCGGGGTGCAGCTCTCCGGCGGCCAGCGCCAGCGCCTGGCCATCGCCCGGGCGCTGCTCAAGGACCCGCGGGTGCTGCTGCTGGACGAGGCCACCAGCGCCCTGGACGCCGAGAGCGAGCGGCTGGTGCAGCAGGCCCTGGATCGGCTGATGGTGGGCCGCACCAGCCTGGTGATCGCCCACCGCCTGGCCACGGTGGTGGCCGCCGACCGCCTGCTGGTGATGGATGAGGGCCGCCTGGTGGCCGCCGGCCGCCACGCCGAGCTGATGGCGTCGAGCCCGCTCTACCGCCACCTGGCGGAGCTGCAGTTCGGAGAACGCACGCTCGCGGCCGACGTCATCTCCACGTCCTGAGCCCGCCTCGAAGGGCAGGAGGGCGTCGGCCACCGGCTGGAGCTGGCGGGGCCGTCCCAGGCGGTCGTTCTCGGCATCGGCGAGCCTGGCCGCCCTCACGTGGGGCGGCACGTTGCGGCGGTAGTCGTCCAGGCGCCGCCCAGCCGACTACCCGAGGCTCGCCGGCAGGTAGAGGCCCATCAGCCAGGTCATGTGCCCGGCACCTCGATGATCAGATCCGCTGTGAACAGCGGCGGGTCGAAC
>PUOM01000205.1 GCA_003552795.1 Halomonas sp.
ATGCTGACCAGCGGGCCAAAGAGCGCCGCGCAGGGTAGCAGGAAGGCGTTGGGGTGAATGGCGAAGGGCACGCTCAGGTAGAGCAGCCAGCCCACCACGAAGACCGGCGTGATGGCTCGCTTGGCATGGTGGTAGATGAAGGCGGACTCGCGCCCCGCACCGAAGCGGCGCAGGTCACGACGCACCAGGCCGTCGACGAAGCCGACCAGGGCCGCCAGGGCGAAGAGCGGCGAGGTCAGCAGCAGGATAACCACGCGTGTCAGGGTCATCAGCGTGACGTAGAGCGCCGCCTGCACGTAGACGTGCAGGGTGCCGAGCCAGCCGCCGTGATGGGCGCTGGTCTCGAGCCAGGCCGAGATCCCGCTCCTCACGAACAGCCAGTCGTAGGCGCGACTGACCGCCCCTGTCGCCAGGGCGACCGGGTCCGAAACCAGCAGCGAGCGGGTGAAGGTGGTATCCAACCGGGCCACCTCCGCTTCCAGGGTCTCCAGGGCGTGCTGGGCCCCGGGCTGGCTCCACCACTGCCAGTAGATCCCCGCCCACTCGATCAGCACCGACATCAGCAGCGAGACCACCAGCACCGCCATGATCTGAAACGGCAGGCCAAACAGCGTAGAGAGCCAGCCGCTTCGGGTTTCCTGGGCGCGCTCTGCCGTGGCCATCTCAGTGCACCCTCACCGGCGTCAGCGAGCAGAGCAGCGACCAGCGGCGGTCGGGGTAGTGCAGTATCAGCCGCCCCTCATGGGGGTGCTCGCCCTGCTCCCACACCGGCGAGAGCCCCTTGCGGTAGGCGCGCTGGGTCAGCTCGACGCGGTCGATGCCGATGACCACGTAGTCGAGCAGCCCGTACAGGGCCGGCGGCAGCTCACTCAAAGAGCCGCTCTCCAGGGCGACGCTGGAGACGATGGCGGTTGCCGCGGTATCAGGCGTCATGGGCGTTGTCTCGATGTTCATCACGGTTCTCCATCTCTTGAGCCAGCGGCCACTCGTCGAGCAGCTGATCCTCGGCCTCCTCCCCCTGCCGGCGCGCTCTGGCCTGGTCCTTGTCCCGCGCCTCCGCTCGGGCATCTGCCTGCGCAGCCGGGGGCTTCTGGGCATCGCTGGCCCGCATCGGGAGGTCAGCCCCTAGCTCGCCCAGCTCCAGGTTCACCGGCGGCGGCATCACCGCGGTCCACCACTGCTCGCCGGTGGTGTAGTCGCGCTTCATGCGCTCGGCGAGCTCGGCGATGCTGCCGGGAATGTCCTCGTGCCTGTCGGGCAGCGGCAGCGGCATGCGCACCTTCCATAGCTGGCCGCCTTCGAGCAGGGCGAAGGCCTGCCCCTTGGGCAGCGAGACCACGTCGGCCGGCTCGATCATCGGCACCTGCACGGTGCTGATGCGGTCGCCGCCGGAGGAGGTGAAGTCGATATCGTTGGCGATGTCGCTGGAGTCGGAGGCCATGCTGACCAGCATGCGGGTGGCCACGTTGACCTGGCGCAGCTGCCGGGTCAGCAGCTCGGCGGTCTTCTCCTCGCGCACCCGCAGCATCACCAGGTTGTTGAAGTTGCCGACCACCTGGCCGGCCTTGGCGGCGTTGCCGATGCGCGCCTCGATGTCGGAGAGGGTCTGGGTGTAGGCGGTGACCTGGATGCCGGCGCCGCCCCCCTTGTTGATAAGCGGGATGAACTCGTCGCCCATCAGCTCGTTGAACTCGTCGCAGTGCAGGTTGATCGGCACCTTGCCCATGCGCTGACCGTTCACCGCCGGCAGGCCGTCATCGATGCCGTGCTTGTAGATATGCCCGGCCACCGAGACCAGGTCGGCGAACATGGAGTTGCCCACCGCCTGGGCCACCTCGAAGTCGCTCATGGCGTCCAGACCCACGTAGACGATGCCGCGCTTTCGGATGATCTGCTGCCAGTCGATGATCGGCCGGGGGTCTTCGATGTCGTCGTAGTCCGGCGAGAGCAGCTCGGCGATGCGCCCGGTGGTCAGCTTCTCCAGCAGCGGCAGCAGGCTCGCCACGATCTTGTCGAAGTAGGTCTTGTCGTAGCGCACGGCGCTGCGCAGCCCCTCGAGCACGGCGTCCACCACCTTGACCTGCTGCAGGTACTGCTCGATGGCCACCACCCGCTTGTCGCGGCCCTGAAATTGGCGGGGGATGTTCTTGTCGTTGAGCTTGCCCTCGATGGTGGTGATGCGCTCCCAAGCGTGCTGGTCGTGGCGGGTCAGGGTCTGCTGGGCGTACTCGATCATCAGGCCATCGATGTTCACCACGTCTGAGAGGATCTGCTCGTAGGTGGGACGCTGCCCCAGGGCATGACGGGCCCGGGCCACGATATTGACGAAACGCCAGGCGAACTCGCGGAAGGCGGCGCTGTTGCCCTCCCCGGAGAGCTGGCCGGCGAGCCGGGTGGCCACCTCGGAGATGCGCCCGAAGCGGCCCACGGCGTTGTAGCGCGCCGAGATATCCGGCCAGCCCAGGTGGAAGACGTAGAACGCATCCCCGCGGCCCGCCCGCTGCGCTTCGGCATACATGCGGATCATCAGGTCGGCGTCGCCCTTGGGGTCGAAGGCGATCACCACGTCGCCGCGATGGATGTCCTGAGTGATCAGGATCTCTGCGAGCCGGGTCTTGCCGACCCGGGTGGTGCCTTCCACCAGGGTGTGGCCAACCCGCTCCCCCAGAGGCAGATAGACGTCGCGCTCCTTCCACTCCACGGCGTGCAGTGCCGCCATGCCACCCACCGGCGGCAGCGGGCGCACCGGGTTCCAGGGCACATCCGCGGCGAGCAGCTTCACCAGCGGCCGACCGGCGCCATAGCGCTCCAGCCGGTTCTCCAGCTCCCGGGCGACGCGGTAGGCGGCGGTGATCG
>PUOM01000252.1 GCA_003552795.1 Halomonas sp.
CGGCTGGTCGCCGCCGGCGGCCGAGTGGTGCTCTGCGACCTTAGCGATGCCGTGGAGGCCCACGCCGAGCGCCTGGGCGAGGCCGCCCGGGCGGTGCGCGGCGACGTCACCTCGGGCAGCGACATGCAGGTCGCCGTGGACGCTGCCGTCGAGCTCGGCGGCGACCGCGGCCTTGCGGGCGTCGTACACTGCGCCGGCGTGGTCAGCGTGGCCAAGCTGGTCGACCGCGAGGGCAATCCCGCCGATCTCGAGGCCTATGCCCGCACCATCAACATCAACCTGGTGGGCACCTTCAACGTGATGCGCCTGGCCGCCGCCGCCATGGCGAGCAATGCGCCGGGCGAGGAGGGCGAGCGCGGGGTGATCGTCAACGTCGCCTCCATCGCCGCCATGGACGGCCAGGTGGGGCAGTGCGCCTACAGCGCCTCCAAGGCCGGGGTGGTGGGCATGAGTCTGCCCGCGGCCCGGGAGCTCTCCCGCCACGGCGTGCGGGTGATGGCCATCGCCCCCGGGGTCTTCGAGACGCCGATGATGAGCGAGATCCCCGACGAGGCCGCCCAGGCGCTGGCTGCCGCCGTGCCCTTCCCCAAGCGCCTCGGCAAGGCCGACGAGTTCGCGCGACTGGCCGAGCAGATCATCACCAACGTCATGCTCAACGGCGAGGTGATCCGCCTGGACGGCGGGATTCGCATGCAATGACCCGGCTTCGCCGGCCACTAGCTTGAAGCTGGAAGTCCCGGCTACCGCCGGGAGCTTGAAGTCATAAACCTGAAGCTGGAAGAAACACCTTGACCCGGGCGGTGGGGGCTCAAGCTGTCTTCCAGCTTCCAGCTTCCAGCTTCCAGCTTCCAGCTTCCAGCTTCCAGCTTCCAGCTTCCAGCTTCCAGCTTTTAAAACGAACGCTTGACTCTCGGTGCGGCGGCGGCTAATTTCAAACACATGTTTGAAAGCGGCCGCCGCTTTGCTTCGCCCCACATCAGGAGAGTTAGAGATGCCCGACTATCAGGCCCCCCTGCGCGATATTCGTTTCGTCATGGACGAGATGCTGGACTACCCGGCCCACTATGCGCGCCTGCCCGGCGGTGAAGAGGCCAGCCCCGACGTGGTGGCGGCCATCCTGGAGGAGGGGGCGCGCTTCGCCCGCGAGGTGCTGCTGCCCTTGAACCAGAGCGGCGACCGCGAGGGCTGCCTGCTGGAGGGCGGCGACGTCAAGGCGCCCAAGGGCTTCAAGGCCGCCTACGCCCAGTACGTGGAGGGCGGCTGGCCGAGCCTCGCCGCCGACCCCGCCCACGGCGGCCAGGGCCTGCCGCACTCGCTGGCCATGGTGCTCAACGAGATGGTCTGCGCCACCAACCTGGCCTGGGGCATGTACCCGGGACTCTCCCACGGCGCCGCCGACGCCCTGCGCCACCACGGCACCGAGGCGCAGCAGGCCACCTACCTGACCAAGCTGGTCGAGGGCACCTGGACCGGCACCATGTGCCTCACCGAGCCCCACTGCGGCACCGATCTGGGGCTGATCAAGACCCGTGCCGTGCCCACTGATGACGGCGCCTACGACATCACCGGGACCAAGATCTTTATCTCCGCCGGCGAGCACGACCTGGCCGAGAATATCGTGCACCTGGTGCTGGCCAAGCTGCCCGATGCCCCCGAGGGCTCCAAGGGCATCTCGCTGTTCGTGGTGCCCAAGTTCCTGCCCGATGCCGAGGGCAACCCGGGCGAGCGCAACGGCGTGGTGTGCGGCTCGCTGGAGCACAAGATGGGCATCCACGGCAACGCCACCTGCGTGATGAACTTCGACGCGGCCAAGGGCTACCTGGTGGGCGCGCCCAACAAGGGCCTGGCCTGCATGTTCACCATGATGAACGCCGCCCGCATCGGCGTGGGCATCCAGGGCCTCGGTCTCACCGAGGCGAGCTTCCAGAACGCCCTGGCCTACGCCCGGGACCGCCTGCAGATGCGCGCGCTCTCCGGGGCCAAGGCGCCGGAGAAGGCCGCCGACCCCATCATTGTCCATCCGGACGTGCGCCGCATGCTGCTGACCCAGAAGGCCTTCGCCGAGGGCGGCCGGATGCTGACGCTCTACACCGCCCAGATGATCGACATCGTCGAGCACGGCAGTGACGCCGCCGAGAAGGAGCGCGCCGAGACCCTGCTGGGCCTGCTCACCCCCATCGTCAAGGCGTTTTTGACCGAGACCGGCTTCGAGGCGACCAACGAAGGCGTACAGGTCTTCGGCGGCCACGGCTTTATCCAGGAGTGGGGCATGGAGCAGTTGGTGCGCGACGCCCGCATCACCCGCCTCTACGAGGGCACCACCGGCATCCAGGCCCTCGACCTGCTGGGTCGCAAGGTGCTGATGAGCCAGGGCGAGAGCCTCAAGGTCTTCACCAAGGAGATCCACAAGTTCTGCCAGGCCGAAGAGGGCAACGGCGAGCTCGCCGAGTTCGTGCGCCCGCTGGCCAAGCTCAACGCCGAGTGGGGCGAGCTGACCATGGGCATCGGCATGAAGGCGATGAACGACCGTGAGGAAGTGGGCGCGGCCAGCGTCGACTACCTGATGTACGCCGGCTACGTGACCCTGGCCTACCTCTTCGCCCGGGCGGCGAAGCAGGCCCGGGCAGCGCTGGCCGAGGGCACCGAGGAGGCCCCCTTCTACCGAGCCAAGCTCGACACCGCGCGCTTCTTCTATCAGCGCCTGGTACCGCGCACCCGCGCCCACAAGCAGTCCATCGAGGCCGGCGCCGAATCGCTGATGGCGACCAGCGCCGAGGACTTCGGCCTGGGCTTCGAGATCTGATGGCGGGACCTTCTGACTAGCGAGCACTCTCTCGGTCGGCAGGAGGTTCGGCTTCCATAACGATCGGTGGTTTGGCGGCGGGGCTATCCTCGCCGCCTTTTTTCCGGTGGGGCGGCTCGGCGGCAAGCGTCGTCATCATGGGGCATTGGCGATCGGGAACGATAGGGCGCTGGTCTATCGGCGTTCCAGTGATAAGGTGGCAGGCGGGACGCAGTTTTCAGCCGCTAGCTTTTCTCAGGGCACTGCGGCCCCTGTGCAGGAGCCAATGCCCATGCGTGTCTTCGCCAACCCGGTCGGTCCCGGGTCCTTGTGGTTCGACAATCTTGCCACTGCCACGGGGACGCCCGTTGCCTACGACCCCCAGGCACGGGCCTTCATTACCATGCCGCCGTTCTGCGCCAATCGTGACGTGATCGGCTGCAACTGGATCGCGCCCGAGCAGGGCGCCTTCTGCCGCGCCTGCGCGATGACGGTGCTGGCCCCGGATACCGCTATCCCCAATGCCATCCCCCACTGGAACAAGACCGAGGCCGCCAAGCGCTGGGTGCTCGATAACCTGGGGCGCTGGAACTGGTTTCGGCCCGAGGATCCCGGCGCCCGCCCCGTGTTCCACATGCTGGCCGAGGGGCACACCCCGGTACCCATGGGGCATGTGGGTGGCGTTGTCACCATCAGTGTGGCGGAGGCTGACCCGGTGCTCAGCACGACCCGCCGCGAGGCGCTGGAAGAACCCTACCGCACCATGATCGGCCATATGCGCCATGAGATCGCGCATATGCTCTGGTGGCGCCTGAGCCTGCGGGACGATTTTCTCGATGCCTTCCGCGCCATGTTCGGCGACGAGCGGCAGGACTATCCCGCGGCGCTCATGCGTCACTACCATGAGGGACCGCCGCCCGACTGGCGCCTGAGCTTCGTCAGCACCTATGCCTCGGCGCACCCCCACGAGGACTGGGCCGAAACCGCCTCCCACCTGCTGCATCTCACGGATATCGCCGACAGCTTCGTTGCCGCCGGCCTGTCTTCTGCCGACATGCCGCACATCGGGTGGGATCCCTACATGGAAGCCGACGCCGAGCGCTTGATCGAGGTGGCGACGCATCACGTCATGGCGGTCAATCACATCAATCGTGCGATGGGGTTGCCGGACCTCTATCCCTTCGTGCTTTCCAGTCAGGTGCGCCGCAAGCTTGTCTTCATGCACGACTGGCTGCGCCGGGGCGCCCAGGGCCTCTAGGCGCTACCAATATGCTTTCCGGCGGCCAGCCATCAGCGCTGCGAGTCCCGCGTGCGGCTGCCACACTGAGACCGACCATTTCTTCACCGGGAGCATCCCATGAGCAACGGACCCTACGGGCAGATCGCGTGCCGCTGTGGCGCGGTATCGCTGCTGGTATGCGGCTCCCCCCTTGGTGCCGGCCTGGATGCAGGGGGCGAAACCGTCACCTTCTGGCCGCTGGCGGCCATCCAGATCGGCCAAGGGGCCGATGAGCTCGAGGTCACGGGGGGCGGCCGGGGCGGCGAGGCCTGGTGCTGCCGTCGCTGCGCTGAGTGCCTGCTGAACGGCCATGACGAGGCCGGCATGGCGGTGCTGGAGGGCGATGGGGAGGATGCCGGCGCCACCGCGCCGGCGCTGACGCCATCGCAGCAAAGCCGGCTAGAGGCGCTGGGCTATCGGGTGGTGCGGGGGGAGTAGCGCCGTGCCGCTTCAGGAGCGGCGTCTCCAGGCCTGGAGCAGATACCGGGAGGCGCCCTGACGGTGCGGGGCGTCGGGGGTGGTCGGTGCGACATTGGCCAGGGCATCCACGGCCCGCCGCAGGGCCTCGAGGATGGCATCCAGATAACGATGGCAGACACTGCTGTCGAGGCCGCCGGGGCAGCGGGAAAGAAGCTCCTCGCACGCCTGTCGGGCGCTCACCAGGGCCTGGTGGGCCGCGGTGGGGTGAATCGTCTCGTCGCTGCAAGCCTCGAGCTCGCCGGAGAGCATGCCGAGCATCCGAGTATCGAGCCAGCAGGGCAGGTCGTCGCTCGCCTTGCCGGCCATGGACTGCTTGATGGCGCGGAAGGAGACCTGCAAGAAGACGGCGGTGTAGTACGCCTTGGGGCTTTCTGTGCTCATCGGGGTGCCGTGAGGTAGTTCAGCTGATAATGAGTATCAATACTGATGGCTTTCCATCACCGGGTCAAAGGCGGACGCGGTCGATCTCGCGGCGGAAGTACATCTCCAGACGCAGGTCCAGCGCCCAGCGCGGATCACGGTTCGCCTCCCGGGGGAAATGGAGCGCGGGGGCCACATCCAGGAAGAGGATGCCACGGTGGAGGTCACGCCGGTAGCGGGTCTGCAGGTAGGTGTCCTCGATACGCGGGTCGGAGACGCTCTCGCCGAGCACCACGGCGCTGTAGCGGACCGCCCGGCGGCGATCGATGCGCCGGTTGAGCTCCACGGCCTCCCTGAACTCCAGGTGGTCGACCTCCTCGCGCCACTGCAGGTTGCTGATGAAACGCAGGTGGCGGTTTTCGTCAACGGGGCGGCCGATGTCCCAACGGGTGCGGGCGGAGTAGCCGTCGTTGTTGAACCAGGAGAGGCGGTTATCGCTCTCCAGCTGCCAGGGCCCCTCGTTGAGGGTCCAGAGGCGCTGGCTGATCACCCGGGCATAGGGATCCGGGGGCAGTCGCGCACGGATACCGGCGCCGACCTGGGTGTTCCAGCGCTCGCGCTTGTCATGCCGGCCCAGGCGGTTGAGGCCGATACGCAGGCTCTCCACGCCGCTGGGGCTTTCATCCACCAGCTGGCGATCCTGTTCGGCCAGGGTGCCCTGGGTCTCTTCGGGCTCGCTCTCGATGATCAGGCGCAGGCGCTCCTCGGTGGTGGGCAGGTCGAGGCGAAAGCTGGCGCCAAGATCCTCCTGTAAGGTGTCGCCCTCCTTCCATCGCAAGCCCTGGCTGATCCGCAGATAGGAGTCGTTTTCGATGGCCAGGGCGTCGGTGGTGCCGAAGAAGCCGTCGATGCGCCGCGAGGTGGTCTCCACCCACCGCGATACGTTCTCGTATAGGGGATCGATCTGCTCGTTGGCCCAGGGGGGCAGATCGCTGTCGTTCTCCGGCACGGGGAGGCCGTCGAGTGCGTCGTCGGTGGGTTCCGGCCGGCTGATGGCGTCGAGTTCGCCGTCGAAGGATCCCGGCAGGCTGACGGCGTCGCGCATGCCGTCGGCAACATCCTGCGCGACCTCGGTGTCGGCCTGGGCGGCCAGGGCGGTGCAGGCGGCCAATGCCATCAGGGCCTTTCGCATCCTTGGATTCCTTATGGAGTTCCCTGGCTGTGAGTCTATGCCACTAAAGCGGCCCCGTCGCTAACGCTATGAGCCTCCAGGGGGCTTGTGTGTCCGGCAGACATCGGCGGTCCGGTCTGGCGCCACCTCACCGGCAGAGGGCAGCATGGGCCTGGTCACGGCTACGTTCGTGGCCGGAAGGCAGCGCCGCGCCCGGATCGAGCAGCCAGGCGGCGATGTCGGCCTCGGTGCGCTCGCGCCGGGTGTAGCGGGTCAGCATGTGGTAACCGCCGGGATAGAGCGCCAGGCGCCAGTCGGGGGCGTCGGCATCCTGCTCGGGCAGCCGTTCGAGCAGGGCGCACATCGCCTCGGGGGGGATCACCTGATCCTCGTCGCCATAGAGGATCAGGGCGGGCCCCGGCAGCCGCTCGGCAGCGGTCAGAGCCAGGCTCATGGTCTCGCTGACGCCGTAGAGGGTGTCGACCCGGGCGCGCTGCAGGATCAGTGGGTCCCGGGAAAGTCTCTCGGCGATCTCCGGGTCGTCGGTGGGCGCGATGCCCAGCCGCCGGACCGCCGCGGAAGAGAAGCTCGCTCCGGGGATAAGCCGCACGCCGAGCCAGAGGCCGGCTCGCTGGTACCAGGGCATGGCGTCGAGCCCCCACACCGCCGGGGCGATCAGCACGCTGCCCGCCACCGGCGGCGGATCCTCGGCCAGGGTCAGCATGACCACCGCGGCCCCCATGCTCTTGCCCACCAGGTAGAGAGGAGTGTCGGGATAGCGCCCCTGCAGCAGCTCGACCAGATGGTGAACATCGGCCACCAGCCGCTCGTGGCCGGGCCAGATCCGCCGCTGGGCGGTGAGACCGAAGCCGCGCTGGTCGTGGGCGTAGACCGCGATGCCGCGGGGGGCAAGCGCCTCGGCCATGACGTCGAAGCTGCCGCCGTGATCGTTGAAGCCGTGCACGGCCAGTACCAGGGCGCGAGGGGCTTCCTCGGCACCTTGCGGGGAGTCGCCCTCGGCGGGCCAGTGGCGCAGCGGCAGGCGGTAGCCGTCTTCTGCCACCGCCCAGTCAGGCTCCAGGCGCACGTCCTGGGGATCGGGCCCGGGCTGCTGATGCCGCGCCTGGCCACAGCCGGTCAGCAGCAGCGCCCCCAGCGCAAGCAGCAGCAGCGTTCGGGGCAGATGGGGTCGGTGCGCAAGCATCACAGCCTCCTGGTCGGCATACGCTGATGATACCCCGGGCGCGGGGCCGTATTTCACCCCCCGGCTTCATTTCCCGGCATCTGGTCGCTTACCCTGTGGGGCGAGGGGGCGTTATCGACGTCCGCGGCTCTGCCGCCGGATGTCCGGATCAGGGAGGAGGCGATGAGCAGAGTGATATGGCGTGCGCTGGGATGGGGAGGCTGCTATGTCGGTCTGGCGCTGCTGCCCATGGTCGCGGTGCTGGCGCTCTCCCCGGCGGAGTCGCGCGGTCCGGGGGCGGAGTTCGGCGCCATGCTGGGCCTGCTGGCGATGGCGGTGATGGCGCTGCAGGCGCTGGTGTCCGGTCGCCATCGCTGGTTTGGCGAGGCGCTGGGCTTCGACAATCTGCTGCAGTTTCATCGCCGGATGGGGGCCATCGTGCTGCTGCTGGTGGTGGCCCACCCCCTCGTGATGCTGGCCTCTCGCCCCGCCTGGCTCGACTACCTGGACCCTCGGGAGGAGACGCTGCGCGCCCTCACCCTGATGGGCCTGCTGGTCGCCACCCTGCTGCTGGTGGCGACCTCGCTGTGGCGCCAGGCCTGGGGGCTCTCCTATGAGCGCTGGCGGGCCCTGCACGGGCTGCTTGCGGTGGCGGTGGTGGGCGGCGGTCTCGGCCATGCGCTGATGGTGAGCCATCTCACGGCGGGAATCACCGGCTGGCTGATCGCCGGGCTGATCGGCCTGTCGCTGCTGCTGGTGGCGGAGACCCGCCTGCTGCGGCCCTGGCGGCTTCGTCAGCGCCCCTGGCAGGTGGTCGAGACGCAGCCGGCGCGTGGCGATGCCACCACCCTGGTGCTGGCGCCGGTGGGCCAGCATCGGCTCGATTTCGCGCCCGGTCAGTTCATCTGGATCACCCTGGGCGACAGCCCCTTCCAGCTCCAGCAGCATCCTTTCTCCATCGCCTCCTCGGCGCAGCACCCCGAGCGCATCGCCTTCACCGCCAAGCGCCTGGGCGATTTCACCGCGACCCTGCCCGAGGTGCCCGCGGGCACGCGGGCCTTCCTCGAGGGGCCCTTCGGCGCCTTCCTGCCGGATGCCGGGAATCCCTCCGGGGCGGTGCTGATCGCCGGGGGAATCGGCATCACGCCGATGATGAGCATCCTGCGCACCTTCGCCGATCGTGGTGAGCGCCTGCCGCTGTGGCTTATCTATGCCAACCCCCGCTGGGAGGAGGCGACCTTTCGCGAGGAGCTGGACGCCCTGGCCGAGCGTCTGTATCTGCGGGTGATCCACGTGCTCGATGAGCCGCCCCGGGCCTGGCAGGGCGAGCAGGGCAAGGTCGATCGGGGTCTGCTTGAGCGCTGCCTGCCGGCCGACGACGGCCGTCGCGACTACTTCATCTGTGGCCCCGACCCCCTGATGGATGCCGCCGAGGGCGCGCTGATCGAGCTTGGCGTCTCGCCGACCCGCCTGCACTCCGACCGCTTCGACATAGTGTAAGGAGAGAGACCATGCTGCATCGCTATGCCCGCCATGCCGCCACCCTGATCGCCGTGGTGCTGATCGTCGCGGCCCTGACGATGACCCTGCTGCGCGGCTAGGGCAGCGGGGCGAGTGATGGGGATAGAGCGGCGCGGAGCGCGGCGCCGAGTCGCTAGGGATACTCCATGTTGCACTGCACAAAATCAGGTGCTATTGTGCACTGCAGCAGAGCGGGCCTTCACCCAGGGATCCGTTCACGTTCCATCAGAACCCGGAGGTTCCCACCATGACCAACGCATTCGCATTCGATCCCAAGTCCTTCGACACCGCTCAGTTCGAGTCGCTGTTCGTCGCCCCGGCCCGCGCCTTTGCCGCCCTGTCCGTCGACTACACCGAGAAGCTGGTCAACGCCCAGCTCGAGGCCACCAAGGCCTATACCGATACCAGCCTGGCGCAGCTGCGCAGCCTGATTGAGGTCAAGGACGCCGAAGGCCTGAAGCGCTACATGGAAGGTCAGCAGAAGGTTTCCAAGGAGCTGACCGAGCGCCTGAAGGGCGATGCCGAGAAAGTCGTCGCCCTGCAGCAGGAGTACGCTCAGGAGAGCCAGAAGCTGACCGAGGGCAGCGTCAAGCAGGCTCAGGAAAGCGCCAAGCAGGCGACCGAGACTGCCACCAAGGCCGTCAAGGAAGCCGCTCCCAAGGCCAAGTAAGCCCAGGGACGCGCACTGCAGCGTCAGCGCTGCCCCTCGGGCCGTGCTGACGCCACCCGGAAGGCCGCCGATCCATGATCGGCGGCCTTCTGGTGTCTGAGCCAGGGTCAGCGTGCCAGGAACCAGCCCTTCATGACGTCGGTGATGCGACGCATGTCCGCGTCCGAGGTGACATAGGCCGGCATGGTGTAGAGCCAGCGGCCGATGGGCCGCAGCCAGACTCCCTGCTCGCGAGCCCAGTCGGCGACCCCGGCGAGATCCGCGGCCTGGCGGGCCTCGATCACCGCGGTGGCGCCCAGCGTGCGCACGTCCGCCACGGCGGGGTGGGCGGCCAGCGCCTCGTCCATTACCAGCGCCTCCTCCAGCACCCGGTTGAGCGTCGCGATCCTGCCCAGGTAGTTCTCCTCCTCGAACACCGCCAGGCTCTCCAGGGCCACGGCGCAGGCCAGCGGATTGCCCATGAAGGTAGGGCCGTGCATGAAGGCGTGCTCAGGGGAATCCCCCACGAAGGCGTCATGCACCCGGCTCGTGGCCAGCGTCGCCGCGTGGCCCAGATAGCCCCCGGTCAGCCCCTTGGAGAGCACCATGATGTCCGGCGTCACCTCGGCGTGGTCGGCGGCGAACATCCGGCCGGTGCGGCCGAAGCCGGTGGCCACCTCGTCGAACACCAGTAGCACGTCGAACTGGTCGCACAGTTCGCGCGCACCCTGGAGGTAGCGGGGTGAAGTCATGTTGAGCCCGCCGGCGGCCTGCAGCAGCGGCTCCATCAGCAGGGCGGCGATCTCGCCGTGGTGGCGCTCCAGCACCGCGCGCAGTGCGGCCAGATCCTGCGCCACCGTCTCGTCGTCGGCGTGAAAGGGGGCGGTGGGGGCCGGAGCGAAGGGGTGGCGGGGCAGGTAGCCGGCGAACAGCGAGTGCATGCCCTCCTCGGGGTCGCACACCGCCATGCAGCCGGCGGTGTCGCCGTGGTAGGCCTTCATCAGCGAGAGCATGCGGTGCTTCTCCGGCCGGCCGCGCAGCCGCTGGTACTGGACCGCCATCTTCATGGCCACCTCCATGCCCACCGAGCCGCTGTCGGAGTAGAAGACATGGTCGAGGCCGGCGGGGGTGATGCGCACGAGCTCCCTGGCCAGGCGGTCGGCGGGCTCGTGGGTCAGGCCGCCGAGCATCACGTGGCAGAGTTCGTCGGCCTGCTGCTGGATGGCCCGCACCAGGCGCGGGTGGCGGTAGCCGTGGATCATGCACCACCAGGAGCAGGTGGCGTCGAGGAGTGTCTCGCCCCCCTCCAGGGTGAAGCGCGGCCCCTCGCCGCCGATCACCTTCGGTGCCGGGCGCTGGGTCTTGAGGTGGGCATAGGGGTGCCAGACGGGAGAGGGGTACCGGACGGAAGAGCGGTCGCTCGGGGGCATCACGGGCTCCAGCAGGTAGCGGGAAAAAGGAACGGACACGCGAAGACGCCGTTCGTCTCGGCGAGACGACGGTCGCGGGCGCGTCGAGGCAGCGTCTTGCAACGCAGGGACTTGGGGTGACGCGGTGTCTTGCGACGGGGGATCTTGCGATGGTGCGGATGGGGAGACTTGAACTCCCACGCCCGAAGGCACCAGAACCTAAATCTGGCGTGTCTACCAATTCCACCACATCCGCACGGATAGGCAGGCGCGCTCATTCTACGTATGCCCCTTCGCAAGTCAATGAACATCGGGAAGTTCCAGGTGATTTGCGGCGGCCGCGGCCATGGCGTGGGAGGGGGCGGCCGCTAGCTGGGGTATCACGCCCAGGCAGGGGGCGGGCAGGGTGCGCACCAGGGTGGCCAGGTTGTCGCGGTAGAGGGCGTCGTCTTCGGCCGCATCGAAGGAGAGCCCGGGCTCCACCAGGCTGCCGATCCAGCCGGCCAGGCGCAGCCCGTCGCGGGCGATCGCCTCGGCGGTCAGCCGCGCCTGGCTGATGCAGCCGAGCCGCAGCCCCACCACCAGGATCACCGGGAGGTCGAATGCTGTGGCCAGACCGGAGAGATCCTCGTCGTCGTTGAGGGGCACGCGCCAGCCGCCGGCGCCCTCCACCAGGGTCAGGTCGCACTCCAGGGCCAGCAGGGGGCGCAGCCAGTCGGTCAGGTCGGCCAGGCGGACCTCGATGCCGGCGCGCCGGGCCGCCAGGTGGGGGGCGATGGGCGGGGCGAAGGCGTAGGGGTTGATCGTCGCGTAGTCTGCCGCTGGCTCGCTCCGGGACTGGAGGGCCAGGGCATCGCCGTTGCGCAGGCCTTCGGGGGTGGTCTCGCTGCCCGAGGCGACGGGCTTGAGCCCCAGAGTCGAGCGCCCGGCGAGACGGGCGCGGGCCAGCAGGCCGCAGGCGGCGAGGGTCTTGCCGGCGTCGGTATCGGTACCGGTGACGAAGTAGGCGGGCATCGGGTCTCCTCAATCACAGGTGGGGGCGCGGGAAAGGTCGAGGGTGAGCAGCTGATAGGTCACCGGCAGGCCCCGGGGCTCGCGCAGCGCCTCGTAACGCCGCCGGGCCCGGGCCAGGTCGGTGCGGGTCAGGCGGGCGCCGGGGCGGGCGGTCTGGGCGCCCACGCCCTTGATGGAGGCCATCACGGCGGCCAGGTCGGGGTAGTGGAAGCGCCACGCCGCCTGACTCACCTCGGGGCGTCGAAAGCCGGCCAGGCGTGCCGCGACCCGGTGGCGCTCGCGGCCGCGCAGGGGCAGCAGGGCCGCCGGCGCGCCGGGGCGTGACCAGGCGTGGCCGACCTCCGCCAGGGTGCCGGGGGCGAGGGTATTGATCAGTGCTCGCCCGCCGGGGCGCAGCACCCGGTGCAGCTCGGCCAGCACCTGGGTGAGGTCCGGGCACCACTGGATGGCCAGATTGGAGACCACCAGGTCCAGGCAGGCGTCGGGCAGCGGCAGGGCGGCGGCATCGGCGCACAGCCAGTGCAGGCGCGGCTCATGGCCATGGACCCGGCGGGCGGCCTCGAGCATGCCCGGCGCCAGGTCCAGGCCGATGACCGTGCAGTCGTCGCCGAAGCGCTCGGCCAGGCGGGCGCTCCAATGGCCGGGACCGCAGCCCAGGTCGAGCACGGCGTCGGCCCGGGGCGGCAGGCGTGTCCAGAGGGCTTCGCCCATGGCCTGCTGGGCCGTGGCCAGCCGCGCATAGTCGCCGGCGGCCCGGGAGAAGGCCCGGGCGACTCGATGCTGCCAGTCGGCGGGCGCCTGGGGGGCGGCGGATGGCGGCCGGGCGAGCGCGTCGTTCACGAGGATGCCTCCTCGG
This sequence comes from Halomonas sp., assembly GCA_003552795.1. GTDB lineage: Bacteria > Pseudomonadota > Gammaproteobacteria > Pseudomonadales > Halomonadaceae > Halomonas. The sequence goes on from PUOM01000252.1 coordinate 12,705, forward strand.
TGAGTGCCGGGCGCAGGGGCGGCATGGCAACGGCCAGCGCCGCCAGGGCTTCAGCCAGCGCTGCCGGTCGCGAGAGCATCGGGCAGTGGCCGGCGTGCTCCAGGACCCGGTCGGCATCGGCGATGGCCGCCGGGGCTAGCAGCGGGTCCCGGTCGCCGGCCAGGCGGCGGATCGGGCAGGGCGGGTCGGCCAGCACCGCCGTGGCGTCCAGCTCGGCCAGCCAGGCGAGGCCCGCGGCCAGGCTTTCGGGGTCGGGAGACGGGCCCTCGTCGAGCAGGGCGCGCAGCCGCCGGTGGGCGTCCCGGAGGCGCGGCTCGCCGCCGAGCTGCCAG
>PUOM01000177.1 GCA_003552795.1 Halomonas sp.
GCTGGAAGATGTCCCGGAGCAGCGCCAGCTTCCACAGGGCGGTCGGGCGCACTTCCAGCTCAACCGTTATGATGCCTATCTCAAGCGCGGCAGCCAGCTGGAGGAGGCCCAGATCAGCCACCCCGGGCTGGTGGTGGACTTCGACCAGCAGCGCTTTGCGGCTCGGGTCGAAGTCCATGCGCAGTCGCTTCCCGGCCCGGTCCGCGTGGTGGGCGGCGGAAACCTGCTGACAAGCGGCCATCTGCGCAGCGACGGCGACTCGCCGAGCCGTCTGGAGGGAGTGCTGAGCTCCGGCGCAGATGAGGCTGGACTTCTGTTTGAATACCAGGTCGAGCACGGCGTGGATGCCGTAGGAGCGACTCACTGGGTGCTGGACCGGGAGTAATAAATAATAATGGCATCAACGTTTCTCGATAGTGCCAGCGAGCACCTGCTGCTGGCACACTGTCATCGTCGTCACTATCAGCGCAAGGATGTCATTCTGCATGGCGGCACTCCCAGCGACTCCCTTTTATACCTCGTCAAGGGCGTGGCCAAGGTGGCGATCATCAATGGCAAGGGCCAGGAAATGATCATGACCTACCTGGGCCCGGGAGAGTTCGCCGGTGAAATGGGGGTCTTCTGCCCGCAGGTCCCCCGGTCGGCCTGGGTGATCGCCCACACCGATTGCGATATTGCCAGCCTGCCCTACCCCGCCTTTCACGACCTGGCGGCCAAGCATAGCCACCTGCTCTACGCCATCGGGCATCAGCTGTCGGTGCGCCTGATCAAGACCACCCAGCGCACCAGCGACTTCGCGTTTCGCGACGTGGTCGGCCGGATACGCGAGTGCCTGAGAGAGCTGTCCCAGCTGGCCGCCAAGGCCAAGCACGAGGGGGTCACCATTCACTACACGCGCCAGGAGCTGGCCCTGATGGCCGGCTGCACCCGGGAAATGGCAGGACGCGCCCTGAAGGCGCTGGAAGAGGCCGGTTTGGTCCGCGTCCACGGCAAGAGCATTCAGGTCTCGAACGAGCTGATGGAAAAGCCGGAGGAGAGCGAAGCGTGACGTGCCGCCCCTGCAGCCGGGGAGGCGTGCCGGCTGCCTTTGCCCGCGGCGGCAGGCGGCAAGGCGCCCGATTTATCCCGCCGCGGGACGCCATAGCGCCACCGGCTGACTGACCCCCTTGAGCTTGACGTGCCCCAGGGGCTGGAGCGCCACCTGGTCGTACAGCGCCGCGCCCAGGGCGGGACCTATCAGCACCCGCTCACCGAGCAGTCCGGCGTGCTCTTCAAGACGCGCCGCCAGGTTCACCGCAGGGCCCAGGGCGGTGTAGGCCAGGCGCTGCTGGGAACCGAGATTGCCGACGGTCACCTCGCCGCTCTCCATCCCGATATGCAAGGCAATCGCCGGATAGCCCCGGCGCCGCGTCCAGCGGTTGATGGCGACCAGCCGACGCTGCATGGCCTGGGCGCAGGCCAGGGCCTGAGCGGCATCATTGTCGCTGCTCAGCGGCGCGCCCCAGAACGCCATCAGGGCATCGCCGATATACTTGTCCAGGGTGCCGCCGTGAGCGTGGACCACATCGGTCAGCTCGGTAAAGATATGGTTGGTGAGCCGTGCCAGATCCTCCGGGTCCAGTGCCTCACTGATCTCGGTGAAGCCGACGATATCGCTGAACATGATCACCAGGGGGCGCCGCTGAGGCGCAAAGCGCGCCCCTCCCCCCTCCTCGGCCATCTGGCGCAGGATGCCGCGCGGCACGTAGGCGCCGAAGGCGCGGTAGAGGCGGCGATGACGCTGCCAGAGCTGCCAGCGCTTCCACCCCAGCCATAGCACCGCGGCAAGGGCGACACTCCCCCACCAGGCCCAGGGGTCCAGCCACCAGCCCCGGGTCACCAGCAGGACGGGGGCCACCAGCAGGCCCACCCCGACGGCCACGGCCAGCCCACGCTGCCAGGCAGCCGTGCGGGAGCGCCCCAGGCCTGGCACCACCGCCACGCCCAGCGCCAGCATTCCCGCCAGCAGCCACGCTCGGGCATGAGGCAGGGCCCGCCAGGCCAGACCATCGAGGGAGGCGGAAAGCAGGACGGCGTGGAGCTCGACACCGGGCGTCAAGGCCCCCCGCGGGGTTGCCACCAGATCGCCCAGCCCCGCCGCCGAGGTGCCGACCAGCACCAGGCTGCCGGCCAGCCGTTCGCGATGCTCGCCTGCCATCACGTCCGCGGCGCTCAGATAATCGAAGCGGCTGGCGTGGTGGTAAGGGATCAGCACGCCCTGCTCGGGAGTGAACCAGAGACAGAAGCTGGCCACGCAGATTTGATGGCCACCCGGGCCGGATGCCGATCGCGCCGGCAGCCCCGTCCAGCCTTCCAGCATGGCCAGGGCGAGAGTGACCCTGGGCTCCTCTCCCGGCGCCTGGATACGGGGATGAAGACGCCGAATGCGCCCATCGCTCTCGAGCTCGGGGGTGATATGGCCCAGGGCCGGCGCCTGCTCCCGGTGATGCAGCATGGGGCTGGGCGGCAGTTCGCGCCTCGCCCGGGCGGGCAGGTCGGGCGAGGCAGCCGGCTGCGCCTCGCTGAACGCCGTGGCGGTGACCACATTGGACGCCGCCAGCTGCTGGGCCAGGGCGAGATCCTGGGCGGGGTCGGCGGGCTCCGGCAGCAGGATATCCAGCCCCAGCATGCTGGGCTCGGCCTCCTGGATCGCGGCGACAAGCTCCGCCAGCTGCCCCCGGGGCCAGGGCCAGCGGCCCAGCGCCTGCAGGGAGGCGTCGTCGATGTCGACGATCACGATGCGCGAGTCCACGCGCTCGGCCGGCTGCAGCCATTGCAGGGCGGTGTCGTAAGTGAGCCAGGAGAGAC
>PUOM01000012.1 GCA_003552795.1 Halomonas sp.
CCGTTCTGCGTTCTGGCGAGATGCTGCGCTTCCGGGGCCGCGCGGCTCAGTCGGTATAGTCGAACACCTTGACGATACGCTGCATGCCGCCGACGTCGGAGACGGCCTCGACGATGCGGTCGGCCTCGGCGCGACTGACGATACCCATCAGGTAGACGCTGGTGTTCTCGGTGACGACGCGAATGCGCCCCGACTCGATGCGGTCGTTGGCCGCCAGGCTGGTGCGGATTCGCGTGTTGAGCCAGGTGTCGGAGAGTCGCTGACTGGCCGGCAGGTTGGCGGCCACGGAGAGCTCATTGTGCACCTCGCGCACGTTGCGTACTCCCCGGGCGACCTCGCTGGCCTTCTCCTTGAGCTCCTGGCTCGGCACCTGGCCGGTGAGCAGAACGACGCGGTTGTAGCTGTCGACGTTGATGCGGGCATTGCCCAGGCGTGCGTCAGTGCGGCGCAGGTTGTGGCTGACCTTGGTCTCGATGTTCTGGTCCTCGACCTGGGTGCCGACGGTGCGCTTGCCGTAGTTTTCGTCGATGGTGCCCTGGTGGGTGACGCCGGTGACGGTGGTGCAGCCGGCGATGCCGAGGAGGGCGGCCAGCAGCAGGGAGATAAGCAGGGGCTTGGGGGTCATGGGGGTCACTCGCTTGTACCGAAGAGTTGCTCGTCGATCAGATCGCAGAGGCAGTGGATCACCAGCAGATGCACCTCCTGAATGCGGGCCGTGGAGGTGGCGGGCACGCGGATCTCGCAGTCGTCCTGGCCGAGCAGGGAGGCCATGTTGCCGCCATCGCGGCCGGTCAGCGCCACCACTGTCATGTCGCGATCGTGAGCGGCCTGGATGGCCTGGATGACGTTGGCCGAGTTGCCGCTGGTGGAGATGGCCAGCAGGATGTCGCCGGGCTGGCCCAGGGCGCGAATCTGCTTGGAGAACACCTCGTTGTAGCTGTAGTCGTTGGCGATGGAGGTCAGCGTCGAGGTGTCGGTGGTCAGCGCCAGGGCCGGCAGGCTGGGGCGTTCGCGCTCGAAGCGGTTGAGCAGTTCGGAGGAGAAGTGCTGACTGTCGCCGGCGCTGCCGCCGTTGCCGCAGGTCAGGATCTTGCCCTCGTTGACCAGGCACTGGACCATCATCTGGCTGGCCACCTCGATGAAGGGGGGGAGGACCTCGCTGGCATAGGTCTTGGTATCGATGCTGGCATTGAAGTGGCCGAGAATGCGCTGCTGGAAATCCATGTGACGTCCGGGTCCTTTGACAGTGTGGCGTGACCGGTCAGTAGGCCTCGAAGGCGTTGGCGACCCAGTCGTATTCGAGATGGGGCGCCAGGCCGGTGACGGCCAGTACATCGAAGCGGCAGGGACATGATAGCCGGTTGCGCTGGAGATAAAAACGCGCGGCCCGGATCAGGCGACGCTGCTTGGTGGGGGTGATGGTTTCCAGCGGGTGGCCGTGGCGGGTGTCGGCTCGGTGACGCACCTCGACGAAGACGAGAACCTCGCCGTCACGCATCACCAGGTCCAGTTCACCCCCCTTGGCGTGCTGGTTGGTCGCCAGCAGCACCAGGCCGCGGGCGGTGAGCCAGGCCGCGGCGAGTTGCTCGATGGCCTCGCCGCGGGCGCGGGCGTCACGGGGCCCGTTCATCGCCGAAGATCCCGGGGATCAGGATGGGCTGGGGGACGCCGTTGACAAAGCGCGCCCAGGGCAGCTGGCGCTCGATGCGGCCATCGCTGCCGGGGCGCAGGGTGCCGGTGGCGCCCCGCAGCTCGCTGCCGGGGACGGCCTGCAGCTGGGGCAGTCGGCGGGCCAGTTCGAAGGCGTCCACGCCCATGGCGTGCAGGCGGAACAGGGTGGGGTCGGACTCCTCGCGCAGCGAATGGTAGCTCTCGAGGAAGGGCAGCACCTCGACGCCGCCCACGGCAGCCTCGGGAATCTGCCAGGGTATATCGACAAACTGGACATCGTTCAGGTCATGGTCGAGCCGCGGGTTGATGCGTCCCTCGAAGAGGTGGGAGGTGGCATAGACCGGCAGGTCGCTGGCGTTGTAGTAGTCCAGGGTGGGCGGTACCTGACGAGCGTAGTCGGGCAGGGCCAGCAGGAAGAGGGCGTCCGGGCGCGGATTGCTGACGGCACGGCGGGTACTCTCGGTATCCGAGGCGCCGGGGTTGTAGCGCACGGCGTTGGTCACCTCGCCGCCCAGTGACTGCCACTCGGTCCAGAAGGCCTCGCCGACACGTCGGCCCCAGTCATTGTCCGGTACCAGCAGGGCGGCGCGGCGGTGGCCGTCACGCCAGGTGCGGGTGGCGGCCTGGTGCGCCTCGTGCTCGGCGGAGAGACCGAACTGGAAGAGTCCTTCGGCGCTGTTGCGCTCGGCGTGGCCGTAGTTCAGTGCCAGGGTGGGCAGTGGCACCCGATCGAGGGCCTCCAGCCGGCTCACCTGATCCTTGTCCAGCGGGCCGACCACCACCTGGGCGCCGCGATTCTCGGCCTCGCGGTAGAGCGACTCGAGGTCGCCGCTGTCGGCATCGATGAAGCTCAGCCGCACGTCGCCTCCGCTGTGGCGGTGCTGGGTGCGCATGCCTTCGGCGATGGCCGAGGCGGGGGGGGCCAGGGCGCCGGATTCCGGCAGCAGCACGGCGATGTGCCGAACCTCGAGGCCGCGCAGCTCGCCCAGGGCGCGCAGGTCGGCGGGGAGCTGGCGGGATGCCGGGTGGCGTTCGTTACGGCTGCGCCACGTCTCCAGCCGGTCGAAGAAGCGCTCGATATCGCCGCCGCTGGCGCGATACAGGTCGCTGAGGTCGATCCAGCCGCGGGTCAGGGCGTCGGCCTCCTCCTCCAGGGCGCTCAGCGCCTGGCGGTCCATGCGGGTCAGGGCCTCCCAGATCGGGTCGTTGAGCGCCAGGTCATCATTGTCCGCCTGGACGCTGAGCAGCGCCCGGGCGGCGCCCGCCGGCTCCCGTTCGGCCAGCAGCGCCAGGCCCATGCGCTCGCGCAGCGCCCTTTCCTGAGCGGGCTCCAGGGCGAGGTCGTTCAGGTCTCGGGTGGCCTGGATAACCGCCTGGGGCTCGCCCAGCGCCTCGCCGAGATCGGCCAGCAGCAGGGCCCAGCGTACGCGCGGCTCGGGCTCGAGCAGGCTGTCATCGAGGTCTGACGCGATCTGCAGCGCCTGGGTGCGCTCCCCCTGGCGTGCTAGGATGTCGGCCGCCTCGAGTCGACTCCTGGCTGCCTGGGCGGGCTCCTGCTGGCCGGCCTGGTCGAGCAGGCTCGCCGGGTCGTCTTCCGTCACGCGATCGACGACGCCGGGCGGTGTGGCACAGCCCGCCAGCAGCATCGCAACGAGGGCGGTGGCCAGCAGGCCGCGAGTGGGTATCCGCATGAATCCATCCTTTGTCCATTGTGTCGGCCGCTGCGCCGAGGAGCCACAAGTGTCAGACGCTAGCTCAACTTCATTGTACGTGGTCGCCACGCCGATTGGGAATCTGGAGGATCTTGGCCCCCGCGCCGCGCGCCTGCTGGGCGAGGTGGCGGTGATAGCCGCCGAGGATACCCGCCACACCGGTCGGCTGCTGCGCCACCTGGGGCTCTCGGTGCCCATGCTCTCCCTGCACGAGCACAACGAGGCGGCCCGGGTCGAGCAGCTCGATGCGCGCCTGGCCGCCGGGGAGTCCATCGCCCTGGTCTCCGATGCCGGCACGCCGCTGATCAGCGATCCCGGCTTCCTGCTGGTGCGCGAGCTGCGCGCCCGGGGGCGGCGCATCGTGCCGGTGCCGGGGGCCTGCGCCCTGGTGGCCGCGCTGTCGGCGGCGGGCCTGCCCACCGACCGCTTCACCTTCCAGGGGTTCCTGCCGGCCAAGGGGGCAGGGCGGCGCGCTCGCCTGGAGGCGCTGGCCGGGCGCGAGGAGACCCTGGTCTTCTACGAGTCGCCCCATCGCATTCGCGACACCCTGGCCGATCTGGCGACGGTGCTCGGGGAGCGCCGCCTGGTGCTGGCCCGTGAGCTGACCAAGACCTTCGAGACCTTTCTGGACGGCTCGGCCGTCGAGCTGCTCGACCGCATGGAGGCCGATCCGGACCAGGCTCGGGGCGAGTTCGTGGCGATGGTGGCCGGTGCTCCCCCCCGCGAGGAGGACGAGGCCTCGGTGGTGGAGGGCAAGGCCTTGCTGGTGGCGCTGCTGGCCGAGGGGGTTGGCGTCAAGCAGGCGGCCTCGGTGGCCGCGCGGGTGCTGGGGGGCACCAAGAAGAGCTGGTATGCCCGCGCCCAGGCGCTGAAAGATCAAGGCTAGCCAAGTTTGCCCGGGGCTGATCCGTCGACAAGTCCCTCTTCGTCTTGTCCCCGGCGCCCCTCGCTCTGGGCAGTGGCAGGCTCTGCTTGTTGAGGGGTTGTCGGGGCGCTGTTATCCTTGCCGCGGGAGTCGGCCAGACAGTCGCCGCCGGAGTGATCCGGGGGAGGAAAGTCCGGGCTCCACAGGGCAGAGTGCCAGGTAACGCCTGGGCGGCGCGAGCCGACGGAAAGTGCAGCAGAGAGCAGACCGCCTACGTCTCCTTCGGGAGGCCGGTAAGGGTGAAAGGGTGCGGTAAGAGCGCACCGCGCGCCTGGCAACAGTGCGTGGCACGGTAAACCCCACTCGGAGCAAGACCAAATAGGAACCCCATGACGTGGCCCGCGTCGGGTTCGGGTAGGTTGCTTGAGGGGCGCGGTGACGCGCCTCCTAGAGGAATGACTGTCCACGACAGAACCCGGCTTATCGGCTGGCTCCCTCCTGATTTCCATTCCTGAGCGCGCGGTCCGTGGCCGCCACGCCAGCCCTAGATCGAGAACCGCATGTCGTCATCCGCCCCTGATACTGCCTCGCGCGGCTTCCGTCATGCCAGCGTCCTGCTCGACGGCGCCGTAGAGGCCCTGGTGCACGACGCCGACGGGGTCTATCTGGACGGCACCTTCGGCCGTGGCGGCCACTCCCGCGCCATCCTCGCCCGGCTGTCGCCGGCCGGGCGACTGATCGCTATCGACCGCGACCCCGAGGCCGTCGCCGAGGCGGCCTCCCTCGAGGACGAGCGCTTCACCATCGAGCGCGCCGAGTTCTCTCGCCTGGGCGAGATCGCCCGGCGCCACGACCTGCACGGCCGCCTGGATGGCGTCCTGCTCGATGTGGGCGTCTCCTCGCCGCAGCTCGACGACCCCGAGCGCGGCTTCAGCTTCCTGCGCGACGGTCCCCTGGACATGCGCATGGACCCCACCCAGGGTGAGAGCGCTGCGGCCTTCATTGCCAGAGCCAAGGAGGGCGAGCTGATCCGGGTGTTCAAGGAGTATGGCGAGGAGCGCTATGCCCGTCGGCTGGCCAGGGCCATCGTCGCCCGGCGCGCCGAGCGGCCCTTCCTGCGCACCGCGGACCTGGCCGAGGTGGTCAAGACCGCCCACCCCGCCTGGGAGAAGCACAAGCATCCCGCGACGCGGGTCTTCCAGGCGCTGCGCATTCAGGTCAACGCCGAGCTCGAGCAGCTCGATGCGGCCCTGGAGGCGGCTCTGGAGGCGCTGGCTCCCGGCGGCCATCTGGTGGTGATCAGCTTTCACTCCCTGGAGGATCGCCGGGTCAAGCGGTTCATCCGACACCATGTGCGTGGTGATACCCATCTGCCGCGGGGAATTCCCATCGCCGATGCGGAGCTCGAGCGGCGTCTCGAGGCGCTGGGCAAGGCCCGGCGAGCCGGCCCCGAGGAGGTGGAGGAGAACCCCCGGGCGCGCAGCGCGGTGATGCGGGCTGCCCGCAAGCGGTACTGAGGGAGGCGATATGACACAGGGAAGAACGTCGACATCCGGTTTTGGCTGGCCCCTGGCCCTGCGCCCCACCCCCGCTCTGCTGCTGGTGTCGGCGCTGCTGCTGGCCTGCCTGGCCAGCGCCCTGGCGGTGATTGCCACCACCCATTTGACCCGTGAACAGTATGGCCGCATGCAGCAGCTCGAGCGCGAGCAGCAGCAGCTTCAGACCGAGTGGGGGCAGCTGTTGCTCGAGGAGAGCGCCTGGTCCTCGCCGGCGCGCATCGAGCGCCTGGCCATGGAGCGCCTGGAGATGCGCCTGCCCGACGTCGACGAAGTCGAGGTGATCCAGCCATGAGCCGTGAGGCCCGCAGCGGCGTATCGCCTCGTCGCCCTCCGCCCATGGCGCCCATGGGCGGGCTGCGCTACGGCCTGGTGCTGGCGATCGTGCTGCTGGGCCTGGGACTGCTGGTGGGGCGCATCGTCATTCTCCACGTGGTCGATCGCCCCTTCCTGCAGGGGCAGGGCGATGCCCGCACCCTGCGTACCGATCCGATTCCCGCCCACCGCGGCATGATCAGCGACCGCAACGGCGAGCCCCTGGCGATCTCCACGCCGGTGGTGACCCTCTGGGCCAATCCTCAGGACGTGCCGGACGATCCCATCCAGCGCCTGCAGCTGGCCCGCGCGCTGGGCATGGAGCTCGACGACCTGGACGCGCGTCTCGAGCGCTTCGCCTCCCGGGAGTTCATGTACCTGCGCCGCCAGATGACACCCCAGGCGGCCCAGCGGGTGCTGGAGCTGCGGACGCCCGGGGTCTACCGCCAGGACGAGTACAAGCGCTACTACCCGGCGGGTGAGGTGATCGCCCAGCTGCTCGGTGTCACCAACGTCGACGACGTGGGGCAGGAGGGGCTCGAGCTCGCCTATCAGCCCTACCTGGCCGGCAACCCCGGTCAGCGCCGGGTGCTCAAGGATCGTCGCGGGCGCCTGGTGCGCGATCTGGAGGTGCTGCGCGAGGCCCGCCCCGGCGGCGAGCTGACGCTTTCCATCGACCAGCGCCTGCAGTACATGGCCTACCGCGAGCTCAAGGCGGCGGTGGCCGAGCACGACGCCGACGGCGGCGTCGTGGTGATGATGGATGCCCGCACCGGCGAGGTGCTGGCCATGGCCAACCAGCCTTCCTACAACCCCAACAATCGCGCCGGCCTCGACCCCCGGGGCCTGCGCAACCAGGCCATCGTCGACGTCTTCGAACCCGGCTCGGTCATGAAGCCGCTGGCCATGGCGGCGGTCATGGAGAGCGGCCAGTTCCCCCGAGACGTGGTGGTGGACACCTCGCCGGGCTGGATGCGCATCGATCGCTTTACCATCCGCGATATCCGCAACTATGGTGAGCTGGATCTGGCCGGCATCCTCGAGAAGTCCTCCAATATCGGCATGTCCAAGCTGGTGCTCGAACTCGACGATCCGCTGGTGCCGGATCTCTATCGTCGGCTCGGCTTCGGCCAGAGCCCCGAGACCGGCTACCCCGGCGAGTCCACCGGCACCCTGCCGGCTCCCGTGCGCTGGTCGCGCAGCCAGTGGGCGGCGCTCTCCTACGGCTATGGCCTGTCGACCTCCGCGCTGCAGCTGGCCAGCGCCTATACCGCTCTGGCCAACGGTGGCGAGCGCCTGCCACCCTCGCTGCTCAAGCTGCCCGAGGTGCCGCCGGGTGAGCCGGTCATCGCGCCTCCCGTGGCCCACGACCTGCTGCGCATCATGGAGGAGTCCGTGCAGCCGGGCACCGGTGCCCGGCGTGCCATGGTGCCCGGCTACCGGGTGGCCGGAAAGTCCGGCACGGTGCGCAAGTCCGGTGCCGGGGGCTATGTGCAGGACGCCTATCGCAGCCTGTTTGCGGGCATCGCACCGGTCTCCGATCCGCGCATCGTCACCGTGGTGATGATCGATCATCCCCGTGGCGACAGCTACTTCGGTGGCGCCGTGGCGGCGCCGGTCTTCTCTCGCGTCGTCGGCAGCGCTCTGCGCCTGCTCGACGTGCCCCCCGATCTCCGCAGTCGCTGAGGCTCGTCATGCTTTTTTTTGCACCCCGTCACCCAGCTCCACGAGGCCCCTTATGCAGGTGAGTCCGCAGCGTCTGACGGCGACGCTGGCGCGCCTCTGGCCCGCCGTCATGCCCGGTCTCGAGCTCGCCTCGGAGAGGCTGCGGCTCTGCACCGACAGTCGTCAGGTCGGCCCCGGTGTCGTCTTCGTGGCGGTGCCGGGGGTGGCCGCCGACGGTCGTGATTTCATCCCGGCGGCGCTGGCGGCCGGGGCCGAGGCGGTGCTGTGTCATGCCGACGACGAGCGTGCCTGCCCCGAGGACCCTCGGGTAGTGGCGCTGCCCGAGCTTCGCGAGCGCCTGGGCGAGCTGGGGCGCGAGCTCTTCACGGTGCCCGAGCGCCTCGAGCTGGTCGGCGTCACCGGCACCAACGGCAAGAGCTCGGTGACCCACTATCTCGCCGAGCTGAGCGAGGCGCTGGGCGTGCCGGCCGGACTGGTGGGCACCCTGGGCCATGGTCGGGTCGGTGCCCTGCAGGAGGGCGGCCTGACCACGCCGGGTCCGCTGGCGCTGCAGGCGGCGCTGGCCGAGCTGGCCGGTGCGGGTGTGCGCCGGGTGGCCATGGAGGTCTCCTCCCATGCCCTGGAGCAGGGGCGCCTGGACGGCTGCCGGCTGACCGCAGCGGTCTTCACCAATCTGACCCGGGACCACCTGGACTACCACGGCAGCATGGCGGCCTACGCCGCGGCCAAGGCCAGGCTGTTTCGCCGCCCGGAGCTGCGGCTGGCCGTGGTCAACGGCGATGATCCCCTGGCGCGGCTGATGCTGGCCGGCCTGCGTGCCGGGGCGGGCGACGGCGCGCGGGTTCTGGCCACCGGCCAGGACGAGGCGGTGACCTTCCGGGTTGTCGACTGGCATCCCCACGCTGCGGGCCAGCGGGCGCTGGTGGCCACCCCGGAAGGGGAGCGCGTGCTCGAGACAGCGCTGCTCGGTCGCTTCAACCTGGACAACGTGCTGCTGGCCATCGCCACCCTCTACGGCCTGGGTCACGCCATCGGCGAGCTGTTCGCCGCCGCCGCGGCGCTGGCGCCGGTCCCCGGTCGCATGCAGGCGCTGGTGCGCCCCGGTGCGCCCACGGTGGTCATCGACTACGCCCACACCCCGGATGCCCTGGATAGCGCTCTGGCCGCCTTGCGCGCCCACCTGCCCACGGACGGTCGGCTGTGGTGCCTGTTCGGCTGCGGGGGCGACCGCGACCCGGGCAAGCGCGCGCCCATGGCCGCGGCCGTCGAGGGCCAGGCCGACCGCCTGGTGATCACCGACGACAATCCCCGTAGCGAGGCGCCGGCGGCGATTCGCGCCCAGGTGCTGGCCGGGCTCTCCGGCCCGGCGCGGGCGAAGGCCTGGGAGATCGCCGGCCGCGGGGACGCCATCGCCGGGGTGCTCGCCGAGGCCGACGCCGAGGATGTGGTGCTTATCGCCGGCAAGGGCCACGAGGCCTATCAGGAGATCGCCGGCGTGCGTCACCCCTTCTCCGATCTGGCCGAGGCCGAACGGGCGCTGGCCGCACGGGCAGGTCATGACGGGGAAGGCGAATGAGCCGCTGCGGACTCTCCACCCTGGCCGAGGTGGCCGAGGCCCTGGGCCTGCCCGTGCCGGTGCGGGACCTGCCCATCGGCGGGATCGTCACCGACACCCGGGCGCTGACACCGGGCAGCCTTTTTGTGGCCCTCAGGGGCGAGCGCTTCGACGCCCACGACTTCCTCGGCCAGGCCCGGGCCGGCGGCGCCGCGGCGGCCGTGGTCGAGGCGGGTGCCATGCTGGACAGAGGCGCCCCTGACGGCCTGGCGCTGCTCGAGGTCGCCGACACTCGCCTGGCCCTGGGGCTGCTGGGGCGTGCCCGGCGCCGCGCCTGGGGCGGTCCCCTGGTGGCAGTGACCGGCAACAGCGGCAAGACCACCGTCAAGGAAATGCTCTCGGCACTCCTGGCGCGGCGCGGGGCGACGCTGGCCACCCGCGGCAATCTCAACAACGATTTCGGTGCACCGCTGACCCTGCTCGAGCTCACGCCGGCGCACTGCCAGGCGGTGGTGGAGCTGGGTGCCAACCACCCGGGGGAGATCGCCTGGACCAGCGTGCTCGCCGAGCCCGAGGTGGCGGTGATCACCAACGTGACCGGTGCCCACGTCGGGGAGTTCGGCGGCATGGGGCATATCGCCCAGGCCAAGGCCGAGATCCTGGCCGGCCTGCCGGCCGACGGGGTGGCGGTGCTCAACCGCGACGATGCCTACTTTGCTACCTGGGCGCGACTTGCTGCACCGCGGGAGGTGCGCGACTTCGGTCTCGATCCGCGTGCCCGGGTCACCGCCCGGGCGCTGGCCTGCGATGAGCAGGGGCGCTATGCTTTCACGCTTGTCGCGGACGGGGCCGAACTGGGGCGCGTGCAGCTCGGCCTGCTCGGGCGCCATAATCTGGCCAACGCCCTGGCCGCCGCCGCTGCCGCCCTGGCCATGGGGCTGGCGCCCGACGATGTGGTGGCGAGCCTCGCCGAGGTGGCCCCGATGCCGGGGCGGCTCTCGGTGGCGGCGGGCGTCAACGGCTCGCGACTGCTGGACGATACCTATAACGCCAACCCCGGCGCGGTGAAGGCGGCGCTCGACCTGCTGGTCACGCTGCCTGGCCCCCACTGGTGCCTGCTGGGCGCCATGGGGGAGCTGGGGGAGGCCTCCGAACGGCTGCATGCCGAGATCGGGGAATACGCACGGAAACTGGGGATCGACTTCCTCGGCACCTGCGGTGAGGCGGCCCAGGCCGCTTCCCGCGCCTTCGGCGCAGCCGGGTGCCACTTCCAGGAGCGCGAGGCGCTGGTGCGTCACGCCCTCCACCATCTTCCTCCCGGTGCCAGCGTGCTGGTCAAGGGATCGCGCAGTGCCGCCATGGAGCGCGTGGTGACGGCACTGTGCCAGGATCGATCAAGGTGAACGCGATACATGCTGCTCTATCTGGCTGAGTTTCTGGCGCAATACTTCAGCGCTTTCAATGTCTTCAACTATCTGACCCTGCGGATGATCCTGGGCACCATTACCGCCCTGGGGCTCTGCCTGTGGCTGGGCCCGGTGATGATTCGCCGCCTGGTCGAGCGTCAGATCGGACAGGCGGTGCGTGACGACGGCCCCCAGTCCCACCTTTCCAAGGCCGGCACGCCGACCATGGGGGGCGCCATGATCCTGATGGCCATGGCGGCCAGCACCCTGCTGTGGGGGGATCTCGCCAACCACTACGTGTGGATCGTGCTGGGGGTGACCCTGGGCTTCGGCGCCATCGGGTGGGTCGACGACTACCGCAAGGTGGTGGAGAAGAATCCCCGTGGACTGCCGGCGCGCTGGAAGTACCTGTGGCAGTCGGTGGTGGGCCTGGCCGCCGCCGTGCTGCTCTTCGCCACCGCGGCCTCGCCGGTGGAGACCAGCCTGATCGTGCCGCTGTTCAAGGACGTGGTGGTGCCGATGGGGGTCTTCTTCATCGTGCTGACCTACTTCGTGATCGTCGGCAGCTCCAATGCGGTGAACCTCACCGATGGCCTGGACGGTCTGGCGATCATGCCCACCGTGCTGGTGGCCATGGGGCTGGCGGTGTTCGCCTATGCCACCGGCAATGCGGTGTTTGCCAACTATCTGCAGATCCCCTTCATTCCCGGCGCCGGCGAGCTTGCCGTCTTCTGCGCCACTATCGTCGGCGCGGGGCTGGGCTTCCTGTGGTTCAACACCTATCCGGCCCAGGTGTTCATGGGCGACGTGGGCGCCCTGGCGCTGGGCGCGGCGCTTGGCGTGGTGGCGGTGATCGTGCGCCAGGAGATCGTGCTGTTCATCATGGGGGGGATCTTCGTCATGGAGACCATCTCGGTGATCCTTCAGGTGGGGTCCTACAAGCTCACCGGGCGGCGGATCTTCCGCATGGCGCCGCTGCACCATCACTATGAGCTCAAGGGCTGGCCGGAGCCGCGGGTCATCGTGCGCTTCTGGATCATCACCGTGGTGCTGGTCCTGATCGGCCTGGCGACCCTGAAGGTGCGTTGAGCGAGAACCTCCACGCGGGCAAGGAGCAGGATATGGTCAAGGTGCCGAGAGGCGTCACCCTGGTGGTCGGGCTCGGGATCTCCGGCCGCGCCATCTGCCGCCATCTGGAGCGCCTGGGCGTGCCCTACATGGTCGCGGATACCCGAGCCGTGCCGCCCGGCATGGACGACTTTCACGCCGCCCATCCGGGGGTGGCGATCCACTGCGGGCCGCTGACCGGCCTCGACCTCAGCGAGGTGCAGGAGGTGGTGGTGAGCCCGGGCATCGACCCCCTCAGCCCCGGGCTGGACGCCCTGGCCGGGCGGGTACGCGAGGCCACCGGCGAGCCGCTGGTGGTGGGCGAGATCGCGCTCTTCGTGCGGGCGGCCAGGGCGCCCATCGCGGCCATCACCGGCTCCAACGCCAAGTCCACGGTGACTACCCTGGTCGGCGAGATGGCCGCCGAGGCCGGTCGCCGGGTGGCAGTGGGCGGCAACCTGGGCACGCCGGCCCTGGATCTGCTCGCCGACGAGCCCGATGCCGACTGCTACGTGCTGGAGCTCTCCAGCTTTCAGCTCGAGACCACGCCGCGGCTGGGAGCCGAGTCCGCGGCCTTCCTCAACCTCTCCGAGGACCATCTGGACCGTCACGGCGACATGGCCGCCTATCGGGCGGCCAAGCTGGGGATATTCCGCGGCGCTCGCCACGGCGTGGTGAACGCCGAGGATCCCGCCACCTGGCCCGAGGCCCCGCTGCCCGCCGAGGACCGCTTTACCACCCGGGCGCCCCGGGCCGGGGAGTGGGGCATCGGCCGGCACCAGGGCGCCGACTGGCTGATGCACGGCGACGCGCCCCTGATGCCCGCCACCGAGGTGCGTCTGGCCGGACGCCACAACCAGGCCAACGCCCTGGCGGCGCTGGCCATGGGACGCCGCCTGGGCCTGCCCATGGCGCCGATGTGTCGCGTGTTGCGCCGCTTCCCGGGCCTGCCCCACCGGGGCGAACTGGTGGCCGAGGTGGGGGGCGTGCGCTGGATCAACGACTCCAAGGGCACCAACGTGGGCGCGACGCTCGCCGCCATCGCCGGCCTCGGCCCGACCCTGGAAGGCAGGCTTGTGCTGCTGTCCG
>PUOM01000042.1 GCA_003552795.1 Halomonas sp.
GCTTCCAGCTTCCAGCTTCCAGCTTCCAGCTTCCAGCTTCCAGCTTCCAGCTTCCAGCTTCCAGCTTCCAGCTTCCAGCTTCCAGCTTCCAGCTTACGACGAATCCCTGGCCAGCAGCGAGCGGTCGTAGCGCACCGTCTTTTCCGTGGGGCTGAGCATGGAGACGCCTTCGCTGTTGCCGCCGTTGGCCAGGCTCTCGAAGATCGCCCGGTAGGAGAGCACCGCCTGCACGTAGAGGCGGGTCTCGCGGAAGGGAATGCTCTCCACGAAGAGGTCGAACTCCTCCGGCGCATCGGCGAGCCAGCGGTCGACCCGGCTGGGGCCGGCGTTGTAGGCGGCAGCGGCGGCCAGGCGGTTGCCGCGGTAGCGGTCGAGCATGTCGCGGATATAGGTGCTGCCCAGGCGGATATTGAGCTCGGGGTCGAGCACGCCATAGGGGCCCGGGTCGCTGATGCCGAGCTGGCCAGCCAGCTGGGTGGCGGTGCCGGGCATCACCTGCATCAGGCCGCGGGCGCCGGCCGGGGAGACCGCCTCGGGGTTGTAGGCGCTCTCGCGGCGAGTGATGCCCATCAGCAGGTAGGGGTCGACGCCCGTCATGCGGCCCCAGTGCAGGAAGTGCTCGCTGTAGGCCTCCGGGAAGCGCCACTCCAGGGCGTCCCACATGCGCCCGGTGATGGTGGTCTGCACCAGTTTGGCGTGCCAGCCTTGGCGCTGGGCGTAGTCGGCCAGGGCGCGCGCCTCGCGGGGGCTGGCGCGCTCGATGGCGCCATACCACTCGCTGGCGGCCAGGCCCGGCTCATCGATGCGCAGCAGCGCCTCGGTGCGCTGCACCACGGGCCAGCGCGCCACCTGTTCGCGGGTGGCGTCATCGAAGCCGTTGCGCTCCAGGCTCAGCGCATAGGGCTGACCCAGCCGGTCGGCGGCGGCAAAACCGAAGAAGCTGCGCCCCTGGGCGGCCAGGGCATAGTCCTCCTGGCCTCGGGCGTCGTCGCCGAGCTGTTCATGGGCGCGGGCCGACCAGTAGTGCCAGCGGCTGTTGTCCCGGGTGTCCGGCGCCATGCGATCCAGCCAGCTCAACACCCCCTCCCAGTCGCGCTCGCCCAGGGCAGCGCGCACGCGCAGCTCCAGCAGATCGGCGTCGCTGCGCTCGGCCAGGGCCTGGTCCACCCAGCCGCGGTGCTGGCGGACATCACGAACCAGCGAGTAGAAGATCAGATCGTGTTCGATGGCGTGGCGCTGTTCGCGCTCGATCGGCAGGTGTTCCTCGATCTTGCGCCAGGCCTCCACGGCCGCTTCGGTGTCGGCCCGGGTGAAGCCGTGCATGGCGGCGGCGAACAGCGGCCCGGAGCCGCGGCACTCGGGACCGATGCAGGTCGGCACCCGGGTCACCGCGGCGAAGTCGCCCGAGAGGCGCTCCATGACCTGGCGCGGCTCATCCCAGCGGCTGCCCAGCTGGCGTCCCAGGTAACCGACCAGGCCCGCTTCGCCGGCCTGCCAGGCCAGCATCTTGCGCTCCCAGATCTGCTGCTCGCCGATCACGCCGCGGCTGCGCAGGGTGTCGAAGAGGGTGTCGCAGGCGCCCGGCTGGGAGCGCCCCACCTGCCAGAGGGCGAGCCCCCCCTCGGCGGCCGCGGCGGGGTCGCTGCCCAGCTGGGCGGTGTAGTAGTAGCACCGGCGGGCGGTGTCGGCCGGTTCGCCGTCGGCCACGGCGCGGAGGTAGGCGTGGCGATTGGCCTGGCCATAGCGGGTGATGGCCTGGCCGCGCATCCACTCGCCCAGCGGCGAGTTGGCGTGACGCTCGATGAAGTCGAGGACCTCGTCGGGCTCGGCCTGGGGCAGTCGGTCCCGCAGGCGGTGATACTCCACGTAGCCGGCCAGCGAGTGGTCGGCGATGGCATCCTGGTCGATGCGCTCCCACTGCTGGCTGCGGGCTGCCTCCAGGGCATCGCGCATCGCGCGGTCATCGGCCTGGGCCAGCGGCAGGGAGAAGGGGAGCGAGAGTGCCAGGGCAGTCAGCAGCGAGCCCAGGCGTCGGGCGCAGCCGTGCCGGGCGCCGCGCTGGGGAAGGAAAAGGCGATGGCGCATGGCGGGTGTTCTCCGGGAGTTGACGTCCGATAGCGCCTATCGTGGCCCATTACGGGGCTTCTGGGTAGGGGAAAACGGCAACCGACGGCGCGGCGGCGGTGCGGGGAGGGCGCCTTGTGCCCCGCCGGGCGAGGGGCTAGTCTGAAAGACCGTTTCAAACGATTGTTGGGAAATCAGGAGATACACCGGCGTGACATCCTTACCCGAGCGATCCACCGAGGCCTGGCGACGGGCTCTGTCCCGCTTCGTGCACATGCTTCCCCACACCCGTGAGCTGGGAATCGAGGTGCTGGCGGTCGACGCCGATGGCGTCCGCATGCGGCTGCCCTGGTGCGACGACCTGCTGGGCGATGCCTCCCGGGGGCTGGTCCACGGCGGGGTGCTGACCATGCTGCTGGACTCCGTCTGCGGCAGCGCCGTGCTGCGCGGCCTGCCGGCGCCCGAGGTGTGCCCGACCCTGGACCTGCGGGTGGACCACTTCCGCCCGGCGGTGGCCGGCCTGGCCCTCCACGCCGAGGCCCGGGTGATCCGGGTCACCCCCTCGGTGGTCTTCACCGAGGGCGTTCTGTGGCAGGAGGCGGGACGGCCGGTGGCCAGGGGGATCGGCAACTTCGTGCGGCTGGAGTCGCGCAGCACGCCACCCGGCTTCGCCGAGGCCCTGTTTGCCCATGAGCGCGTCGAGGAGGCTCGACATGCCTGAGGGATTCGACAGCGCGGCGTGGCTGGCGCGCACGCGCGCCGAGGGCGATGTGGCGGCCTGGCTGGAGCGGATTCCCTATGCCCGGCGCATCGGGGTGAGCGTCGAGGCGGACTCCGAAGGCGGAGGACTCTGCTTCCGCCTCGAACCCCACGCCGGCAACGTCGGCAATGCGCTGCTGCCGGCGCTCCACGGCGGCGTGGTGGCGGCCTTCATGGAGACCGCCGCCACCCTCGACCTGATGCTGGCCGCCCGGGAGGCGCGACTGCCGCGCATCGTCGACCTTTCCATCGACTACCTGCGCACCGCCCGGGCGGTGCCCACCTTCGCCCGCTGTGAGCTGCTGCGTGAGGGGCGTCGCCTGGCCAATGTCCAGGTGACGGCCTGGCAGGAGAGGGAGTCGGTGCCGGTGGCCACGGCGCGGCTGCACTTCATGCTGGGGGTGCCAGGTGGCGGCGAGGCGTGAACGTCGACAAGGCTTGAAATGCGTTTGCGGGGCCCCATATCGGCGACAGTGATTCAACCCGCGGCACCGCTTGCCGCAGAACATGTCGACGAGGTTCAGGACAGATGACCACCGCTACGCATGAAGAAACCCTTGGCTTCCAGACCGAGGTCAAGCAGCTGCTGCACCTGATGATCCACTCGCTCTACTCCAACCGGGAGATCTTCCTGCGCGAGCTGATCTCCAACGGGGCCGATGCCTGCGACAAGCTGCGCTATGCGGCCCTGGACAACGATGCGCTCTATGAGGGGGACAGCGAGCTGCGCATCGAGATCGAACACGATGCCGAAGCGGGCACCGTCACCGTGCGCGACAACGGCATCGGCATGAGCCGCGACGAGGTGGTCTCGAACCTGGGTACCATCGCCCGCTCAGGCACCGCCGACTTCCTCAAGCAGCTCTCCGGCGAGCAGCAGAAGGACGCCCGCCTGATCGGCCAGTTCGGCGTCGGCTTCTACTCCGGCTTTATCGTCGCCGACGCGGTCACCGTGCGTACCCGCAAGGCGGGCAGCGACAGGGCCGAGGGCGTCGAGTGGCGTTCCCAGGGCGAGGGCGAGTTCACCGTGGCCGACGTCGAGCGCGAGGCCCACGGCACCGAGATCGTCCTGCACCTGAAGGAGGACGCCCAGGAGTTTGCCGACGACTTCCGCCTGCAGAGCCTGGTGCGCAAGTACTCCGACCATATCGAGGTGCCGGTGCGCATGCCGAAGGTTGAGAAGGCCCGAGACGAAGAGGGCAAGGAGATCGAGGGCAGCGAGACCGTCTCCTGGGAGACCGTCAACGAGGCCACGGCGCTCTGGTCGCGCCCCAAGGGCGAGATCTCCGACGAGGAGTATCAGGCCTTCTACAAGCACGTGGCCCACGACTTCAGCGATCCGCTGATCTGGAGCCACAACAAGGTCGAGGGCAAGCTGGAGTACACGAGTCTGCTCTACGTGCCGGGCCGGGCGCCCTTCGACCTCTACGAGCGCGACGGCGCCCGGGGGGTGAAGCTCTACGTGCAGCGCGTCTTCATCATGGATGACGCCGAGCAGTTCCTGCCGCTCTACCTGCGTTTCATCAAGGGCGTGCTGGACACCCGTGACCTGTCGCTGAACGTCTCCCGCGAGCTGCTCCAGCAGGATCCCAAGGTCGACAAGATCAAGTCGGCGCTGACCAAGCGCGCCCTCGACATGCTCAAGAAGCTGGCCAAGGACAAGGAGGCCTACCAGACCTTCTGGAACACCTTCGGCAGCGTGCTCAAGGAGGGCCCGGCGGAGGATTTCGCCAACCGCGAGAAGATCGCCGGCCTGCTGCGCTTCTCCACCACCCACACCGACAGCGCCACCCAGGATCAGTCCCTGGCCGACTACGTCGAGCGCATGCAGGAGGGCCAGCAGAAGATCTACTACATCGTCGCCGACGGCTTCAACGCGGCCAAGTCCAGCCCCCATCTGGAGATCTTCCGCAAGAAGGGCATCGAGGTGCTGCTGCTGCATGACCGCGTCGACGAGTGGCTGATGAGCCACCTGAACGAGTTCGACGGCAAGGCCTTCGTCGACGTGGCCAAGGGCGAGCTCGACCTCGGCGAGATCGAGGGCGAGGAGGAGAAGAAGGCCCAGGAGGAGACGGCCAAGGCCAAGGAAGACCTGGTCAAGCGCGTCAAGGAGGCGCTGGGCGACGAGGTTCAGGAGGTCAAGGTGACCCACCGCCTCACCGATTCGCCGGCCTGCGTGGTGCTGCCCGAGCACGAGATGGGTTTCCAGATGCGCCGCATCATGGAGGCCGCCGGCCAGCCGATGCCTGAGGTCAAGCCGATCCTCGAACTCAACCCCGAGCACGCCCTGGTGGCCAAGCTGGAAGGGGTCGAGGGCGAGGGCTTCACCGATCTGGCGCGGGTGCTGCTCGACCAGGCGATCATCGCCGAAGGCGGCCATCTGGACGATCCGGCGTCCTATGTGAAGCGGCTCAACGCCCTGCTGACCCGCTGATCGATACGGCCATCATGTCGTGATCCGACGCCACCCTTCGGGGTGGCGTCGTCGTTTCCGGGTGTGGCATCCCGTCGCGCGGCGAAAGCGGCAACGGACGATAGTGCCGCCGTGGCCTAGGCTAAGGGAGTCGGCGAAGGCTCGGGCCTCGCCCAGCGATGGAGAGAGCGACGTGAAGATAGGAGCACCCAGGGAACAGGCGCAGGGCGAGGCGCGGGTCGCGCTGACCCCGGAGAGCGCACAGCAGATTCAGAAACTTGGCCATGAGTGCCTGATCGAGGCCGGTGCCGGCGAGGCCGCCGGCTTCGACGATGAGGCCTATCGTGCGGTTGGCGTGACCGTCATCGAGGGGGGCGAGGCGCTGTGGCGCGAGGCCGAGGTGGTGATCAAGGTCCGCGAGCCCGACGAGCAGGAAGCCGGCTGGCTGAGGAAGGGGCAGACGCTGATCAGCTTCTTCTGGCCGGCTCAGAGCGAGGCGCTGCTGGAGCGATGCCGTGCCAGCGGGGCCAGCGTGATCGCCATGGACATGGTGCCGCGGATCTCCCGGGCCCAGAAGATGGATGCGCTCTCGTCCATGGCCAATATCGCCGGCTACCGGGCGGTGATCGAGGCGGGGAATCACTTCGGACGCTTCTTCACCGGCCAGGTGACCGCCGCCGGCAAGGTGCCTCCGGCCAAGGTGCTGGTGATCGGTGCCGGGGTGGCGGGGCTCGCCGCCACCGGCACCGCGGTCAGCCTGGGGGCCGTGGTGCGCGCCTTCGACGTGCGGCCCGAGGTGGCCGAGCAGATCGAGTCCATGGGGGCCGAGTTCCTCTACCTCGACTTCGACGAGAGCCGGGACGGTGCCGAGACCGGCGGCTACGCCGCCCCCTCCAGCCCCGAGTTCCGCGAGAAGCAGCTCGCGTGTTTCCGCGAGCAGGCGCCCGAGATCGATATCGTCATCACCACGGCGCTGATTCCCGGCAAGCCGGCCCCCAAGCTCTGGCTGGAGGAGATGGTGGCGTCCATGAAACCCGGTTCGGTGATCGTCGACCTGGCCGCCGAGAAGGGCGGCAACTGCGACCTGACCGTCGCCGACGAGCGGGTGGTAAGCGACAACGGTGTGGTGGTGATCGGCTATACCGACTTCCCCTCGCGGATGGCGACCCAGTCATCGCTGCTCTACGCCACCAATGTGCGCCATATGCTCACCGACCTGACGCCGGGGAAGGATGGCGTGGTGGTGCACGACATGGAGGATGACGT
This sequence comes from Halomonas sp., assembly GCA_003552795.1. Taxonomy (GTDB): domain Bacteria; phylum Pseudomonadota; class Gammaproteobacteria; order Pseudomonadales; family Halomonadaceae; genus Halomonas. The sequence continues at coordinate 6,503 of PUOM01000042.1, forward strand.
GATCCGCGGCGCCACGGTGACCCACGCCGGCGAGATCACCTTCCCGCCACCGCCGCCCAGGGTGAAGGCCATCGCCGCGGCCAGCCCCAAGCCCCGGGAGAAGGAGGCCACCCCTCAGGAGAAGAAGGCCGCCGAACTGGCCCTCTTCAAGGCCCAGACTCGGCGCCAGGCCATCATGCTCGGCGTGGGGGGCGCCCTGATGCTGCTGCTGGCGCAGATCGCCCCGGCCTCCTTCATGCAGCACTTCATCGTCTTCGTGCTGGCCTGTTTCGTGGGCTTCCAGGTGATCTGGAACGTCAGCCACTCGCTGCATACGCCGCTGATGGCGCTGACCAATGCCATCTCCGGGATCATCATACTCGGCGCCGTGCTGCAGATCGGGTCGGGCAGCGGCATCGTCATGCTGCTGGCGGCGATCTCGGTGCTGATCGCCACCATCAACATCGTCGGCGGCTTTCTTGTCACGCGCCGGATGCTGGCCATGTTCCAGAAGTCCTGATCACGGAGAGATGAGATGCTGAGTCAAGGATTCGTATCCGCCGCGGCCATCGCGGCAAGCGTGCTCTTCATCCTCTCCCTGGGGGGGCTGAGCAATCAGGAGAAGGCCAAGCGGGCGGTGTGGTACGGCATCATCGGCATGGCGCTGGCGGTGCTGTTCACCGCCCTGGGCCCTGGGATCGGCGCGCACTGGCTGATGGTGCCGCTGATCGCCATCGGCGCGGCGATCGGCTGGGTGGTGGCCAAGCGGGTGGCGATGACCGAGATGCCCCAGCTGGTGGCGGCGCTGCACTCCTTCGTCGGCCTGGCGGCGGTGTTCGTGGCCTGGAACGCCGACCTCGAGCGGCGCCGGGTGATGGCGGTCCAGGCCGCGGGGGGCGCCACCGAGCAGTTCTCCGCCTTCGCCGCCCTGGTCGCCACCAAGGCGCCCGACGAGCTCACCTTCCTGCAGCTGGAGGTGGTGTTCGCCATCTTCATCGGGGCGGTGACCTTCACCGGCTCGGTGATCGCCTTCGGCAAGCTGGCCGGCAAGGTGGACGGCAAGGCCAAGCAGCTGCCCGGGGGGCATCTGCTCAACGCCGGGGCGGCGGCCCTCTGCCTGATTCTGGCGATCGCCTACGTCGGCGGCGCCGGCTTCTGGACCCTGCTGGCACTGGCCGCCCTGGCGTTCTTCATCGGCTATCACCTGATCATGGGCATCGGCGGCGCCGACATGCCGGTGGTGGTATCGATGCTCAACAGCTATTCGGGCTGGGCCGCCGCGGCCATCGGCTTCACGCTCTCCAATGATCTGCTGATCGTCACCGGGGCCCTGGTAGGCTCCTCGGGGGCGATCCTCTCCTACATCATGTGCCGGGCGATGAACCGCAACTTCATCAGCGTGATCCTGGGGGGCTTCGGCGGGGCGCCGGCGGGCGCCGCCGCCGAGATCGAGGGCGAGCAGGTGGCCATCGATGCCGCCGGGGTGGCGGCGACGCTCAACAACGCCGACAGCGTGATCATCGTGCCGGGCTACGGCTTGGCGGTGGCCCAGGCCCAGAACGCGGTCAGCGAGCTGGTGCGCAAGCTGCGCAGCGCCGGCAAGGAGGTGCGCTTTGCCATCCACCCGGTGGCCGGACGCCTGCCGGGGCACATGAACGTGCTGCTGGCCGAGGCCCGGGTGCCCTACGACATCGTCATGGAGATGGACGAGATCAACGACGACTTCCCCGGGACCGACGTGACCATCGTCATCGGCTCCAACGACATCGTCAATCCGGCCGCCCAGGAGGACCCCGCCAGCCCCATCGCCGGCATGCCGGTGCTGGAGGTCTGGAAATCCCGGGTCGTCTTCGTCTGCAAGCGGGGGCAGGGCACCGGCTATTCGGGCATCGAGAACCCGCTCTTCTACAAGGAGAACACCCGCATGCTCTACGGTGACGCCCGCCACAGCATCGATTCGCTGCTGTCGCTGATCGACTAGATCGACCGCGCCGGCCGGCAGGGTCGGTCACAGGGCCCGAATCGGCCGATGATTCGGGCCCCTTTTTCGCTACAATCGTGGCTCCATTCACACAAGCGGGGCTGATCATGGCAGAGGAACAGAGGAACGTGGCGGTGCTGGGGGGCGGCAGCTTCGGCACCGCTCTGGCCAGCATCGCCGCCGACAATGGCGCCAGGGTGCGCCAGTGGCTGCGCGATCCCGACCTCGCCAGGCAGATCAATCACGAGCATCGCAACGGTCGCTATCTGCCCGACTATGCGATCAATCCGGCGGTGGTCGCTTCCACCGAGATGGCCGAGGTGCTCGAGGGAGCCGGTCTGGTGCTGGTGGCGATCCCCTCCAAGGCCTTCCGCGAGGTGGTGCGTCAGGCGCGCCCCTGGCTGAGCCCGGACCAGATCCTGGTCAGCACCACCAAGGGCATCCAGGAGGAGGGCTTCAAGCTGATGAGCCAGATCCTCGAGGAGGAGACCGGCTTTCCCCATATCGGCGTGATTTCCGGGCCCAACCTGGCCTCCGAGGTCGCCCAGAAGCAGCTGACCGCCACGGTGATCGCCAGCGACGATCCCGAGACCCGCACTCGCGTGCAGACGGCGTTGGGCTGCGACTACTTCCGGGTCTATGCCAGCAGCGACCGCCACGGCGTCGAGCTGGGCGGGGCGCTGAAGAACATCTACGCCATCGCCGCCGGCATGGCCGCCGCCCTGGGCATGGGCGAGAACACCCGCAGCATGCTGATGACCCGGGCGCTGGCCGAGATGAGCCGCTTCGCCGTGGATCAGGGCGCCAACCCCATGACCTTCCTGGGGCTCGCCGGGGTGGGCGACCTGATCGTGACCTGCTCCTCGGCCCTGTCGCGCAACTATCGGGTGGGCCACGCCCTGGGCGAGGGGCGGACCCTGGACGAGGCGGTGTCGGCCCTGGGGCAGGTGGCCGAGGGGGTCAACACCGTCCGCCTGGTGCGCGACAAGGCCCGGGAGGACGGCGTCTACATGCCGCTGGCGGAAGGGCTCTATCAGGTGCTGTTCAAGGGGGTGCCGGCCAAGGAGATGGCGCGCATGCTGATGCTCGGCGAGCAGAGCAGCGACGTTGAGTTCATCCTCTCCCGGGAGGACGTGCGGCAGGAGCACCGCGAGCGTGGGACCGGCCATGAGTGACCGGCTGCTGATCCTGCGCCACGGCGAGGCGGGGCCGGGTATTCCCGACGTCGAGCGGGCGCTGACCGCGCGGGGCAGACGCGAGGCGGCGTCCATGGCGGCCTGGCTGGCCGGGCGCGACGACCTCGCCGGGCTGCGCCTGCTGGCCAGTCCCTATCGCCGCGCCCGGCAGACCGCCGCCATCATGGGCGAGGCGCTGGGGCTCGAGAGCGAGGCGCTCTCGCTCATCACGCCGGATGATCCGCCCCGAACGGTAGCCGACTGGCTGCTCGAACAGCCCGAGGGGCGGCCGCTGCTGCTGGTCAGCCATATGCCGCTGGTGGGGGCGCTGACCGGCCTGCTGGTGGAGGGCCGTGCCGACCGCGGGCTCGCCTTTCCCACCGCGGCCGTCGCCGAGCTCGAGGCCGACGTCTGGGCCGCCGGCTGCGCCCGGCTGGTGCGGTTCATCACTCCCACCGATCTGGCGCCGATAGTGCGATAGCGAAAGGCGCCGGGGACAAGCCGTAGAGGGGGTCTGAGGACCAGGGATGGCCGAAGTAGCGTACAGGGATGTATTTATAGCGCCCCCTCGGAGGCCTGTCGCCGGAACAGCCTTGAGCGGTCCCCCAATCTGCGCTGGTCCTGCCGACCGGAACTAGATCAGCCCCGCCACCTTGAGGGCGAAGGCCCCGAGGGTGACGGTCAGGCTGGCCATCAGGGTGGTCAGGGCAATGATGTTGGCCGTGAGCACGGCGTTGCCTCCCATGGCCTTGGCCATCACGAAGGCCGCCGCCGCCGTGGGGCTGGCGAAGAAGAGGAACATCACCCCCAGCTCGCGCCCCTCGAAGCCGGCCAGCCAGGCCGCGGCGGTGGCCAGCACCGGCACCGTCACCATCTTCAGCAGGCTGGCGCTGGTGGCCAGGCGGCCGGACTCGAGGATGGCGCCCAGCGACAGGGTGGCGCCGATGCAGATCAGCGCCAGCGGCAGGGTGAGCGAGGCGAAGTACTCGCCGGAGGTCATCAGCCAGCCCGGCAGGTGCAGCTCCAGGGCGGCCACCGGGACGGCCGCCACCACGGCCAGGATCAGCGGGTTGCGCGCGATATGCGAGAGGATGCTGCGCCAGTCCGCGCTCTGGCCCTCCTGATAGGTGGCCAGGGCCACCACCGAGAAGGCGTTGTAGGTGAGGATCACCACGCCCAGCAGTAGCCCCCCCATCGACAGGCCGTAATCGCCGTACATGCCCGCCGCCAGGGCCAGCCCCACGATGCCGCAGTTGCCGCGAAAGGCTCCCTGGATATAGACCCCGCGCTCCGCATGGGGCACCCGCAGCCGGGCCCAGCCCCAGCAGAACAGGAAGCTGCCCAGGGTGGCCAGGGCGAAGAATCCCAGCAGCGCCGGGTTGAGGGTGGCGTCCAGGTCGGCCTTGATGATGCTCAGGAAGATCAGCACCGGCATGGTGCCGCGAAACACCAGCTGCGAGGCGGTGGAGACGAAGCCGGCGTCGATCCAGCCGGCGCGCTTGAGGCCCAGGCCGATGAATACCATGGCGAACACCGGCAGGGTGACCTCGAGGGTCTGGAAGAAGAGGGCGGAGAGGCTCATGGTGTCGGCGCCTAGCGGGCCAGCCAGAGGCCGACGACGATGGCGGCGATCACGGCGGTGAAGAAGATTCGGTTGCGGGTTCGGGTGTCGCGCGGGGGTTTGGGGGTCGGATTCACAGGGGGCTCCATGAAAAAGGGCAGGCCGGAAGGTGACTTGGCGAAACATGGTAATCTCGTTAGCCTGCTACAGCCAGAAGGGCCTCGCCCGCCCGACCACGGATGCCATCATGACGCCACCCCCTGAACGTCCCCGCCTGCTCTTCGCTCATGCCAACGGCTTTCCCGGCTCGAGCTATCGCAGTTTTCTCGGCCCTCTGGCCGAGCGCTTCGACCTTCACCCCCTCGATCGCCTGGGCCACCACCCCGATTTCCCGGTCGGCCACAACTGGCTGGCGCTGCGCGATGAGCTGCTCCATTACCTGGAGTCCATCGATGCGCCGGTGATCGGGGTGGGGCACTCCATGGGCGGGGTACTGATGGCCATGGCCGCCGAGGTGATGCCCGAGCGGTTTCGCTGCGTGGTGATGCTTGACCCGCCGCTGATGCTGGGGCTGGACGCCTGGGCCATGAAGGCCGCCAAGCGCTTCGGTTTCGTGGAGCGGGTGACGCCGGCACGCCACAGCCGGGGGCGACGCACCCTTTGGCCCGACCGCGATGCCATGCGCCATTCGCTGCGCCGCCGCCGGCTGTTCCGACGCTTCACCTCGGCGGCCCTGGACGACTACGTCGAGGGGGGCACCCGGCTGCTCGACGACGGCCGGGCGGTGCTGATCTATGACCCTCAGGTGGAGGTGGAGATCTTCCGTCACCTGCCCGACCATCTGGGCGACCTGCCGGGGCGGCTGCGGGTGCCCCTGGCGCTGCTCGCCGGCGAGGAGTCAGAGCTGCTGACGCCGCGCCGCCGGCGTAGACTGGTGCGCCACGGCGTGCCGGTGACCCTGGCGCCGGGCACCCACATGTTTCCCATGGAGTACCCCGACGAGGCCCGTCGGATCCTGCTCGAGACCCTGAACACTCTGCTGGAGGCCCCATGAACGCCACCGTCGATTGTCACCATCCCGTGGAGCTGCGCCTGGCAGAGGGGCGCCTGGCGGCACTGGCCTGGGGCGAGGAGGGCGCGCCGACCTGGCTGGCGCTGCACGGCTGGCTCGACAACGCCGCCAGCTTCTCGCGGCTGGCGCCGCGGCTGGTGGCGCGCCTGGGCATCCGGGTGGTGGCGCTGGACTTCGGCGGCCACGGCCATTCGGCCCACCTCGCCAGCGCCTCCCATGCCCCCGGCCCCGGGGACTACGCTCTCTGGGACTACTGCCACGATGTGCTCGATGCCGCCGACGATCTCGGCCTCGAGCGGCTGACCCTGCTGGCCCACTCCATGGGGGCCGGCGTCGCCTGCCTGACCGCCGCGGCGCTGCCGGAGCGGCTCGCCCGGCTGGTGCTGATCGACGGCCTGGGCGCGCTGACCACCGAGGCCGAGCGTGCCCCCGACCAGCTGCGCCGCGGCCTGCTGGCCCACCGGCGCGCGGCCTCGCCCGCGCCGCACTATCCTGACAGGGAGACCGCCGTGGCGGCGCGGGTGGCGGGTGGCGCCACGCCCATCGATGCCGATACCGCTGCCCCCCTGGTGGCCAGGAACCTGATGGCCCTGGAGAACGGTCGGGTCGGGCTGCGCACCGACAGCCGCCTGGTCAGGCC
>PUOM01000230.1 GCA_003552795.1 Halomonas sp.
CGGGTCGCCGCCGAGAAGGTGAAATCCAGCATCCGGTCCAGGGGTGCCGGATCTCGCAGCAGGCGGCTGCGCAGGGCAGCGCCTTCCCAGCAGTTGAGCAGCAGATTGGCCAGTTCTCGGGGGTCCGCCTCCCCGGGAATCTCACCCCGGCGGCGGGCCTCCTCCAGGCAGTCGGCGATACGGCCGCTGATCTCGCTGAAACAGGCCTCGATCCTTGACGCGAAGGTAGCGTTCACGCCGGAGAGCTCCTGCCCCAGGCCACCCAGCATGCAGCCCATATAGCCATCCCGACGGTACTTCTCCCGCGACAGCTCGAAGAAGCGCCGCGCCCGCGCCAGCGGGGAGAGATGGGGGTCACCCAGGGAGAGATCCAGGCCCTGATGCACCTCCGCCATGTAGCGGTCGATGACCTGCAGGGCGAAGTCCTCCTTGCTGCAAAAGTGGTGATAGAAGGAGCCCTTGGGGATGCCGGTCTCCTTCAGCAGCGCCTGGATGCCCAGGTCGTTGTAGCCGTGCTCCAGCAGCAGCCGGAGCCCCGCTTCGAGCAGCCGTTCGCGGGTTGTCGCCATTCGCCCTCCTCTAGACTGACCGGTCTACTCATAAAGCTAGCCCCGTCGGCCGCGCTGTCAAGGGCAAGCGAGCGCGGTTCAATCCGGATAAATCCCGGCGCGGGCGCTATAGTGTCGTCACCACCCGCTCCGGCCCAGGGGGACCCATGCCCGAGTTCCGCAACGACCCCACCCTCCCCGTCCCGCTCTTCCCGGGCACTCACATGGTGCTGGACGACCGCTACGTCTTCCTGTCAGGCCTGACCGCCGTGGACATCCAGGGTGGCGAGACGGTGCTGGGGGATATCGAGGGCGAGACCCGTCTGGTGCTGCGGCGCATTCGCCGCATGCTGGCGTCGATCGGCAGCGGCATGGACCGAGTGGTGCGGGTCGACGTGCATATCACCGAACTGGAGGAGATCCGCCGCATGGACGCCGTCTACGCCGAGTTCTTCGAAGCCCCGCGCTACCCCGCCCGCACCTGCACCCAGTCGCCGCGGCTCTACGGGGGGGCCCACGTGGAGATCACGGTGATGGCGCGGCTCCCGACCGATGACGACCGGAAAGGCGCCGCAGGCTAGGCGATGGCATCTCCCCGCGACGAGACAAGCGCCCCGAAGGACCTCGAGGAGCTGCTGGCGGCCATCGAGGCGATCGAGGCGCCATCGGGAAGGGTCTGCTTCGAGGACGTCCTGGAGGCCATCGGCCGGCGCTCCTTCGGCCCGCTGCTGCTGCTGGCCGGGGTGGTGACCCTGATGCCGGTGATCAGCGGCATTCCCGGGATCCCCGCGCTGATGGCCTGCTTCACGCTGCTGGTCTGCGCACAGCTGCTGATGGGGCGCCGCACCTTCTGGCTGCCGGCCTGGCTGCAGCGGCGCTGGGTCTCGCGCACCGCGCTGCTCAAGGGGCTGGGCTACCTGCATCGGCCGGCGCGCTGGGTCGATCGCCTGCTCGGCCAGCGCCTGACCTTTCTGACCGGCCGGCGAGGGATGCAGGCCAGCGCCCTGACCTGCCTGCTGGTGGCGATCGGCATGCCCCCCATGGAGCTGATTCCCTTCTCGGCCAACGTTGCCGGGCTGACGCTCTCCCTGTTCGGACTGGCGCTGATGGCGCGGGACGGGCTGCTGACGCTGATCGCCTTCACGCTGGCCGGCACGAGCCTGGCGCTGGTGGTGACCGCCCTTCTCTAGGGACCGAAGGCACCCGACTCTCGAATCGCTCGCCCCACTTCTCGCAGCGTCGCTTCCGAGCGCTCGATGTCGCGCTCGCCGCGAGTGCAGGCGACGACCACCATCCGGCGCTCGGCGGCCCCCTCGCCCCGGGTGGCAATGCCGGCGTCGCAGCTGCGCCGATGCTGGGTGCCGGTCTTGTGGGCGAAGCGGATATCGGGGCCGAAACCGGCCTTGAGCCGCGCCTCGCCGCTGACGGTCTGCGCCATGATCGCCAGCAGCCGGGCGGTGGCCCCGGGCCCCAGCGCCCGCCCCTCGCCGATGGCGGCGAGCAGCTCGCCGAAGGCGTCCAGCCGTCCGGCATTCAGCCCGCCGTCGTAGTAGGCCGCGAAGGCGGCATCCAGGCTGGGCAGCGCAAGGGCCGATCGCGGCACCGTCAGCCGCTCGGCCAGGGCGTCGAGGCGCCTCTCGTCATCCTCGACCTGTCGCAGCCGGATAAAGTCCATCCCGGTGAGCTCACGCGCCCCCGGATGGAGGCGCCCGTAGGCCTCGCGGCGCACCGCCAGCAGAGGGGTAATGGGGCCTAGCCCGCCCCCGGAGAGCGCCTGGGCGCGAGCGTTCACGGCGCCAAGCCCCAGCCGGCCGATCAGCAGATCGGTGGCGGTGTTGTCGCTCTCGGTCAGCATCGGCTCGAGCAGCTCGCCAAGGCTCAGGGGGGTGCCGGGCTCCGCCCAGTTGGTGGGGCCGGCGCCGTCCACATAGTCGCGCTCGCGCAGCATCAGTGTCTCATCGAGGGCAAGCTCGCCCGCCTCGACCCGCGCCAGCAGCTCCACGGCCACCGGCACCTTGATCAGCGAGGCCAGGTACCAGCTCTCGTCGTGACGCCAGCCGAAGCGCTCGCCGCCCTCCCCCGGCTCGCGCAGATAGAGCCCGATCTCGTCGTCGCCTGCGGCCTCCAGCGCGGCCAGCCGGGACGCCAGTTCGGGCCCCCAGGCGGGGCCGGCCGACAGGCCGACTGCCGGGCCCGCCAGCAGCAGGCCGGCGATCCATGCGGCTGCCAGCCTCCTCATGCGCGCTGCTCCTCGAACCAGCGGGTCAGGGCGATCCAGCCGGCGGTGGCCAGCACCAGCGCCACGCCGATACCGAGCACCTGGGGGTAGTCGTAGACCCGCCAGGCCTCCAGCAGATAGCGGAAGCCCCCGAAGATCACCACGATATGGAAGATGAAGGCCTTGAGGGCGTCGCCGCCGATCAGGGTCAGCGGCCGGAGCCAGCGCGCCGCTATGGTGCCCCCCTGCAGGCAGAGCGCCAGGATCACCAGCGCCCCGCCCAGGCTGAAGAGCATGAAGGCGAGTTCCGGCGGATGCTTGCCGACGTTGCGCGCCACCGCCACCAGGGCGTCATGGACCGAGGCCCCCTCCGCCGCCAGGGCCAGGGCGAAGAAGGCGATCAGCATCACTCCGCCCGCGCCGGCGATGGCCAGCAGCAGCCGGGCGCGCCAGGCCGTCCAGTAGCCGCGCAGCAGCGCCTCGCCGACCAGCAGGCCCAGCAGCACCAGCGGCAGCCGCGAGAGCTGGCCCCAGGTGTAATGGTCGGCGTCCTCCACCAGTATCGCCTTGAGCGGCTCGATGCCCCAGAAGGTGGCGTGGCGCTCCAGCCAGCCGGCGGTCAGGGCGATGGCCACCGGCAGCAGCAGCCGCGACCAGAGCGGCAGCCGGCACCAGAGGGGCAGCACCCAGGGCAGCCAGAGCAGGGCGATGGCGTAGAAGCCGAGGATCTCCACCCAGATGGGAAAGCGCTGGTAGAGCAGGGCGTCGAGGATGTCCTCCCGGGGGAAGATCGCCATCATCTCCACCACCGTCAGCATCTTGTACCAGAACAGCACCTCAAGGCCGCGCAGCATCAACTTCAGGCGCCGCCTCGGCCAGTCCGCCTCGCCCACCCGAGGCAGGAAGGCCACGGCGAGCGCGATGCCGAACACCATGATGAAGAGCGACGAGGAGAACTTGGTGAACAGATGGATCGGCACCAGCCCCCAGTCGGGCAGCTGACGTATCCCGAACAGCCCGCTCACAGAGTGGCTCAGGATCATCAGCGCGATGGCGATGCCCCGGGCCAGATCGATGGCCTCGATGCGCCCCTCTGCCCGGGGCAGTCGGGGTCGCTCGGCGAGCCGGTGACGGATTGCCTTCCCTTGCATCTATCGCCCTCCTGACGGGTCGCCTGACGGCGCTAGTCGTCCAGCGCTTCGACGCTGTCGACGGTGAGGCTGCGCCCCGCCTCCCGGGAGAAGGCGAACTCCCCCTCCACCCGCACTCGCTCGCCCAGGTGCGGGGCGATGGCGTCGTGGGGAAAGATCTCCACCCGGTGGAGGTCCTCGTCCTCGATCCAGTAGTGCAGCGGCTCCTCGAAATGGCGCACCACGCCCTGGGTCGCCACCCGGTCGCCGTCGTGAGCCTCACCCTCGTTGGCGAGTACCGCCAGAGTGGCCTCCCGGGGGCCAGACTCGCCGCCGCAGCCGCTCAACAGCAGGGCCAGCAGCGCCGCGGCCGTCGCTGACTTGATCATGATGGAATCTCCTTTTTGCGGGTATCGATGCACGCCTGTCATGCCCCCAGTGTACCTTCTCGGGCAGGATTCCAGGTCGCCGACGCTCCGCCGTTGAGAAGGAACGCTCCCGATGCCGCCGCGACTGCGCTATCGTAGCCGCCAAGGCTCGACGACTCGCCCGCCAGGAGATTCCATGTCGCACTCTCGCCACCGCCTCTCGCGGCCCGTTGCCGCATCGCTGCTCGCCCTGGCCCTGGTCGGCCCGGGGTCTGCCGTGCTGGCCGACGCCTGCCCTGATCCCGGCCAGTGGCAGCGTGACGGCGCGGCCCTTGACACCGCCGAGCTGATGGCCGAGCTGGCCGAGCGCCGGGTGGTGCTACTCGGCGAACAGCACGAGCGCCTGGCCCACCACCGCTGGCAGCTGCATACCCTGGCGGGTCTGCACGCCCGCGAGCCGCGGATGGCCATCGGCCTGGAGATGCTGCCCCGGGAGGCCCAGCCGGTACTCGATGCCTGGGTGGCCGGCGAGCTCGACGAGGCCGATTTCCTGGCCGAGAGCGACTGGCTGGGCGCCTGGGGCTACGACCCCGAGTTCTATCTGCCGATCCTGCACTTCGCCCGCATGCATCGTCTGCCCCTGCTGGCCCTCAACGTCACCCCGGCGCTGCGTCAGCGGCTCACCACCGAGGGCTGGGAGGCGGTATCCGAGGAGGAGCGTTTCGGCATCACCCCGCCGGCGCCGGCGTCGACCGGCTATCGAGAGGCGCTGTCCACGGTCTATGCCAATCACCCCGGCGCAGGCGACCATGAGGCGGGCCTGGAGCGTTTCATCGATGCCCAGCTGGTCTGGGATCGCGCCATGGCCCAGGGCCTGGCCGAGGCCACCGAGGAGGCGGCGCTGGTGGTGGGGCTGATGGGCCAGGGACACGTCAGCTACGGCCACGGGGTGCCGCATCAGCTCGACGATCTGGGCATCGACGACGCCAGCAGCCTGCTGCCCTGGCAAGGCGACGACTGCTCGCCGCCTGCGGGTCTGGCCGATGCGCTCTTCACCCTGGGTGACGAGGCCGCCTTCGAGCCCCCCGCCCCCCAGCGTCTGGGCATCCTGATCGACGCCCACGACGACGGGGTACGGGTGATCGGCGTGGGCCCCCAGAGCCTGGCCGAGGAGCTGGGCCTCGCCGAGGGCGATCTGATCGTCGAGGCCGCCGGCCGCCCGGTGCGCCGCCCCGGCGAGCTTACCGACCTGGTGCGACGCCAGACCCCGGGCACCCTGCTGCCGCTGACCGTCACCCGCAACGGCGACACCGAAGAGCTGCTGGCCCGCTTTCCGCTGCGTGACGAGGAGCGTGAGGCGCCATGAAGCGGCGGCCATGGCTCCCGCTGGCCGCCCTGCTGGCCTCTCCCGCCTGGGGGGAACCACCCGACGCCGAGCGTCAGCTGACGCTGCGCCTCGACCCCGCCGAACAGCGGCTCGCCGGCGAACTGATCCAGCCGCTGCCCGAGGGCGGACGCTTCACGCTGCACGAGGGGCTGGCCGTCGACGAGGCCCGCTGCGGCGACCGGCCCCTGACGCTGAGTCGGGATGACGACGGCCACTGGGAGCTGCCGCCCTGCGACGCCACCTTGACCCTGGGCTGGCAGGGGACGCTGCCGGCCCAGGGTCGCGAGGCACGCCGCGGACTCGGCGAGGCCGGCACCTTCCTGCCGACTCGCGGCGGCTGGTATCCCCATCTGAGCGAGAACGCCGGGCCGCTTTCGCTCGACATTCACACGCCTCCCGGACAGCGGGCGGTGGGCAGCGGCTCCCTGGTGGAGGAAACGGAGACCGAGAACGGCCTGCGGGCGCGCTTCCACCACCCCCATACCCGCGGGGTGGAGATCGCCGCCGGTCCCTGGGAGCTGCGCGAGCGCGAGGTCGATGGCGTGACCCTGCGCGTGCTCTTTCCCCAGGCCCTGGATGCCGCCTTCGGCGAGACCTATCTGGAGCGGGCGGCGCACCATCTCGCCGCCTTCCAGACCCGACTGGGCCGCCTCCCCTTCGAGAGCTTCAGCATCGCCGCCTCGCCGGCACCGGTGGGGCTGGCCTTCCCCGGCTTCACCCTGCTCGGCGAGCGCGTCATCCCCCTGCCCTTCATTCCCGACACCTCGCTGCCCCACGAGATCATGCACGCCTGGTGGGGAGCCGGGGTCCAGGTGGACTACGCCGACGGCAACTGGGCCGAGGCGCTGACCACCTATCTGGCCGACCACGCCGTGGCCGAGGCCGAAGGCGAGGATGCCGACCTGCGCCGCGGCTGGCTGCTCGACCTCGCCGCCCTGCCCGCCGCGCACGAGCCGACCCTGCGCGAGTTTCGCGGCGGCCCCGATCCGGCGGGCCGCCTGATCGGCTACCAGCACGGCGCCCTGTTCTTTCATCTGCTGCGCCATAAGCTCGGCGATACCGCCTTCGACGCCGCCCTGCGCGCCTTCGCCGAGCGCTGGATGCACCGCACCGCCGACTGGCAGGCATTGGAGGCCGCCTTCAGCGAGGCCGCCGGCGAGGCGCTCGCCCCTTTCTTCGCCGCCTGGCGCGACCGCCCCGGCCGCCCCGAGCTGGCCCTGGAGGAGGTTCGCTTCGAGGCCGAATCGGACGGCGGCTGGCTGCACGGCGTGCTGGTCCAGCGCGGTGAGCACGCCCCCTGGCCCCTGGACGTGCCTCTGGTGGTGGAGACGCAAGACGGGCCGGTGGCGCTGACCCAGCGCATGGAGGGCGAGCGCCAACCCTTCGCCCTGCCGCTGACGGAGCGCCCCCTGGCGCTCGAGGTCGACCCCGACGCCCGGCTGCTGCGTCATCCCGGCGAGCTGCCCAGCGTGCTGCGCCGGCTGCTGCTCGACCCGGAGACCCGGCTGCTGGCCCTGGCGCCTGGCCGCACCGAGGAACTCGAAGCGCTGGCCGGTCGCGCCCTGGGCCGCCGGCTCGAGACGCGGCCCGCCGAGGCCGGGCTTGGTGACGCCCCGCCGCTGCTGGTGGTCGGCACCACGGCAGAGGTCGCCGCCTGGCGCCGAGAGCAGGGCCTGGCCGCGCCGCCGCGGAACGCCCTGGAGAAGGACGGCCGAGCGCGGTTCTGGATGCACCCCGAGCACCCCATCGGCCTGCTCAGCGGAGACGACCCGGAGGCGCTGGCCATGCTCGCCGCTCGGCTGCGCCACCACGGCCAGCGCAGCCACCTGGTGCTCGACGAGGAGGGCGAGACCCGTGACGCCGGCACCTGGCCGGCAGGCGAGAATCCGCTAAGGATGGAATTTCCCCCGGAGTGACCGGGGATGGTCAGCGCGCGCCCGGCCAGGCATCATGGGCGCCGTTTTCACGAATCCCAGCCCGACTCCCAGAGAGGTCCATTTCACCGATGCGAATCATCATCCGCACCTTCTTTCGCGGCCTGCGCCTGCTGCTGGCGCCGGTCGTGATTATCGCCGAGAAGCTCTCCACGCCCCAGTCCGTGGAGCGCACGCCGGAAGAGCAGGCCGAGGTCGACCGCGCCTGCGAAAGCCTCGCCCTCTACCAGTTCCGCACCTGCCCGTTCTGCGTCAAGGTACGCAAGGAGATCGCCCGCCTGGGCCTGAAGAAGATCGAGATTCGCGACGCCCAGCTCGACCCGGAGCACCGCAAGGCCCTCGCCGAGGGCGGCGGCCGCATCAAGGTGCCCTGCCTAAAGATTACTCAGGAGGATGGCAGCGAGGAGTGGCTCTACGAGTCCGACGCCATCAACGCCTGGCTGCACAAGCGCTTCGGCGCCGCGTCTCAGGGAACGTCCGAGTAGCGCTCTCCACAGTAGCGCCCTCCACGCTGGCCAGGAGCCGGTCGGCCAGCTCCCTGGCCAGGGACGCCTCGAGAAAGGGCAGCGTCAGCCGACCATTGGCCACCTGGAGCTCCAGGCTGGCCAGGCTCCGTCGGCGCTGCAGCCAGCTCTGCCGCAGGGTAAGCGATATCAGGTGCGACAGGGGGAAGACGCTGGTGCGCTGCCCCCATAGCCCCTGACGCACGTAGAGGTAGTCCCCTCGCCGCCCCCAGCCCAGCGCCCGCCAGCGCAGCTCGGCCGCGACGCCCGCCAGCCCCGCCAGGCCGGCGGACAGCAGCGCCCAGCCCCAGAGCGGTAACGGCGGTACGCCCACCAGCAAGATCAGCACCGTCACGCCCGCGCCCAGCCCCAGCAGGATGCGCAGCCACAGCACCCGCCAATAGAGGCGGCTCACCCGCGACAGCGGCGGCACCCGGTCGCCGCCCGGCCAGAGCTCCCCGATCAGCCGCTCGCTCTCGTTCAGGGTCAACCCCGGCACCAGGAAGCGCCGCGACTCGTCGGCGCCACCGCCCAGGGAGCCGAACTGGTGGCAGACCAGATACCCGCGCCCCAGCAGGCGGCCCAGGCCGGTCTGGACCCACTCCACCACCTGCAGGCGCGCCAGCGAAAGCGCCTGCTCCTGGCGATGGAAAAGGCCGCTGACCTGAACCTGGCGTTCGCCTTCATCACGCAGCACATAGCCGTGGAAGCGCCACCAGGCCGCCAGCACCGCCAGGACGGCCAGCACCAGCAGGACAGCGACCAGGCCGAGGCTCACCGCCACCAGCGGCGAGGCGGGCAACCAGGCCAGGAGGTCGAGCTGCGGCAGGCGATCATGCAGCCAGCGCTCGAGGGGCCGTACCAGTGGCGACAGCACGGCGGCGATCACATAGATCGAACGGCTGGTCAGGCCGTGCAGCATCAGGGCACCGGGGGTCAGGGCATAGCGCACACGCGACCCGGGCGGTGCCGAGGCATCGGGCTCGCCGGCAAGCCCTTCGGAGAGCGCCTCGACCCGACCGCTGTCCGGGCCGTCCGCCTGGAGCCGTCGACCCAGGGCATCCGACTGCCCGCGCCGGATGCCGGGCAGCTCGATGCGCGAGGCCTCGCCGGCCAGGGTCTCGACCTGCCACTGCACCACGTCGAACGGACGCAGATAGAGCGGCTGATGCACGGCGATATGCTGGACGTGGCGGGCCGCCACCTTGAATTCGCGGTGCTCGAAGAGTCCCTTCTGGATCACCAGCACATCCCCGTCGAGACGAAAGCGGAAGCGGCGATAGTAGAGCAGACAGAGCGCGCCTCCCAGCAGCAGCAGCAGCGCCGCGGCCCCGCCCACTTCACGCCAGCCGATGCGCTCTACCAGCGTCAGACCGGCCACCGCCGCCAGCAGCAGCGGCAGGTGCTGACGCACCAGGGAGAGACCGGCCGTGACCAGCATCAGCCCCACCGCCCAGGGAGAGAGCCGCTGCCAGTCGGCCAGGACGCGTTCGGCGCCCGCCGGGGAGTCGCCCTCCTCGCTCATGGCGCCTCCTCCGTCTGGCGTGGTTCCGGTGGCGCGGCGCTCAGGCGAGCCAGCAGATGCTGCTTGACCGCCTCGGCGCGCGGCGCCGGCAGCCCTTCCAGCACCAGGTCGGCGCCACGTCCGCCGGCGGTGAAGCAGGCCAGCCGCACCAGGCCGAAGGCACGCTCGACGGGGTTGCTCAGGGACTCGACGTGCTGCAGGCGCACCAGGGGCAGTACCTGGGTGCGACGAACCAGCAGGCCGCGGCGATAGATCAGGTCATGTTCGCGCAGCCCGTAGGCGCGCCGTCGCGCCTCGACCCAGCCCAGCGCCACAGAGATCAGGCCCAGCCCTCCCGCCGTGGCGGCAAGCCAGGGCTGCCACAGGGCCAGCGCCTCGTCGCGTACCGGAAAGAGCAGCACCATCGCCGTGACCACCAGCCAGCGCACCAGCAACAGGATCGCCTGACAGGGCGCCAGGCGCGGCGATACCGGCGTCAGCGGCACCGCGGCGAGGCTCGGCAGCGCCTCCGGATCGATGGCCTCATTGTGAAACGTCATGGACTGGCCCTCCCCGGCCGGGCGCTTGCCGGCCGTCGATGATGATGGCGTGATTCGTGTTCTCCGCGCCCGGTTCATGCAGCCAGCAGGCCGCGCGGTGGCCCGGATGTGGGGTAAAGTCCGGGGGCACCTCCCGGTCGCAGATCCCCGGCATGGCGCTGGAACAGCGCGGGTGAAAGCGACACCCGGCCGGCGGATCGATCAGGCTCGGCGGCTCACCGCCGGGCACCTCCCGCAGGCGGGTGGCGTTGGCGGCATCCGGGTCGGAGAGCGCGGCCAGCAGCGCCCGGGTATAGGGGTGCCGGGGCGCATCGAGCAGGTCGTTCACCGGGGCGCTCTCCACCACCTTGCCGGCGTAGAGCACGAAGATGCGCTCGGCGTAGTGGCGCACCGTGGTCAGGTCGTGGGTGACGAAGGCCAGGGTCAGCCCCCGCCGGCGCTGGATCCCCTGCAGCAGTTCGAGGATCTCCACCCGCACCGAGGCGTCCAGCATCGACACCGGCTCGTCGGCGATCACCAGGGCCGGCTCGAGGATCAGCGCCCGGGCGATCACCACCCGCTGCTGCTGGCCGCCGCTGAGCATATGCGGAAACTTGCCGAGGAACTCCTCCACCGGGGTCAACCGCACCTCCGCGAGGGCCGCGCGGATGCGGCGCTCGCGCTCGGCGCGATCCGTCACGCCGTGCACCTTGAGCGGCTCGGCGAGGATGCGCCGCACGTCCAGAAACGGCGGCAGCGCCCCGAAGGGGTCCTGCTGCACATAGCCAACCCGGGCCCGCCAGGCCTTGAGCGCCGCTTTCTTGAGGCCGGCAAGTGACTCCCCCTCGAAGCGCACCTCCCCCGCCGTCGGGCGATGCAATCCCAGCAGGGTGCGCACCAGGGAGCTCTTGCCGCAGCCACTCTCGCCGACGAAGGCCACCGCCTCGCCCCGGGTCAGGGTAAAGCTGACGTCGTCGACGGCGCGCACCGCCCCCACCCGCAGAAAGCCCCACTGACGCAGCTCGAACCAGGTGTGCAGGCCGCGGGCCTCCACCAGCGGTGTCTCAGCCATGCTTATCCCCCTCGTCCGGCGCATGCAGCCAGCAGCGCACCCGGTGACGGCTCTCGGCCGCCCCTTCTCCCGCCCCCTCCCGGGCGCTCCCTCCCGGAACAAACGCCGGCGGCGACGCCTCGCAGCGGGCGAAGCGCTCGGGGCAGCGGGCGGCGAAGCGGCAGCCGCTTGGCGGGTCGAGGAGGCTCGGCGGCTGGCCGGGAATCGCCCGGGGCCGCTCGCGCTCGTGGAGCCGCGGCACGCTTTTCATCAGCCGTTGTGAATAGGGGTGGGCCGGCTCGCCGAAGAAGCGCGCCGCGCTGCACGCCTCCACCAGCTCGCCGGCATACATCAGCGCCACCCGGTCGGCCAGCTCGCTGGAGGTGGCCACGTCGTGGGTGATCAGGATAAAGCTGGTGCCCTGGTCGCGCTTGATCTCCTTCAAGACATTCATGATCGCCGCCTGGGTCAGCACGTCCAGCGCCGAGGTGGGCTCGTCGAGAATCACCAGCTCCGGCTCGGCGACCAGCGCCATGGCCAGCACCGCCCGCTGGCGCATGCCGCCGGAGAGCTCGAAGGGGTAGCGGGCCATGAAATCCAGGGGCAGCCCCACCCGCTGGAACACCTCGGCGGCACGCTCGAGCGCCCGGCGCCTGGGCCAGCGCTTCAGCTCGCGCAGCGGCTCGGCCACCTGCTCGCCCACCTTGACCACCGGATTCAAGGCGTTCATGGAGGCCTGCATCACCAGCCCCAGGCGCGACCACTGCACCTCGCGGCGAAAGCGCTCGTCGGAGAGCTCGCTGATCGGGGTCTCCCCCAGCCTCACCCGGCCGCCGTGGTGGGCCAGGTTGCGCGGCAGCAGCCGCATCAGCGCCCGGGCCAGCGAGCTCTTGCCGCAGCCCGACTCGCCGAGGATCACCAGTGCCTCGCCGCGCTTCACATCGAAGCTCACCCCGTCCACGGCGCGCACCGCGCCACTCCGGGTGCGATAGTGCAGCGTCAGCGCCTCGACGCTGAGCAGAGTCTCTCCCATCACGGACTCTCCCATCACAGGCTCCTCAGTCGCGGATTGAAGACCCGGTCCAGGGCGAAACCAAGCATGGCGAAGCCCAGGCCGGTGAGCACAAGCAGGATCGCCGGGGCCACCACCCAGTAGACGTAGCCGTTGTAGAGCGCGCTCTGGGACTGGGCATCGTTGAGCACCTTGCCCCAGGTGGGCAGCTCGGGGTCGCCCAGTCCCAGCACCGCCAGCGACGCCTCCAGGAAGACGAAGGTGGGAATCAGGGTCACGAAGGTGGGGATCAGCACCGGCAGGATGCGCGGCAGCATGTAGCGCCACACGATACGCAGATCCGAGGCCCCGTAGGCGAGCGCGGCCTCGATGTAGGGGGCCTCGCGGATCGGCAGCAGCATGGCGCGGTAGGTCTTGATGCCGGCGCTGAAGATCCCCAGCAGCACCACCACCCCGAGCATCAGCCAGATGCTGGTGGAGTAGAGGGTGCCCACCATCACCAGGATCGGCAGCACCGGCAGGATCATGTTGACCTCGGTGAGGCGCTGGATCACGGCGTCCACCCAACCGCGGTACCAGACGCCGACGGCGGCGATCACCAGAGTGGTCAGGGTGGTCCCTACCGCGGCGATCAGCCCGAAGGCCAGCGCCACCGGCGTGCCCCAGAGCAGCGCCAGGCTGAGGTCGCGGCGCTGGTGGTCGGTGC